>DBAV01000188.1 GCA_002291875.1 Hyphomonadaceae bacterium UBA1001 | reverse complement strand
GTGCCCTCGTCCATCACCAGGATCGAGGGCTGGCGATAGAGCGCGCGGGCGATCATCAGCCTGGCCTTCTGACCGCCCGACAGCGCCCGCAACCATGGCAATGCAAGCCAACCCGCACTCCGCCGCCTCGGGCTGGCGGACCAGCGAGGTGCGGCGCAGGCCAGTGGGGGTGAGTTGGGGGGCGTTCACTGTCGATCGACGGGTGATGTGCCCGACCGACCGTGCCGTGAGACAGCAAGCAGCGCGACCTCTAAGCGGAGGCACGGTGAACGCAATATAGTCGCGAGCGCGGCGGCGCCGAGCGCGAGGTTCATGAGTGCGAAGGCCCAGTCTTTGAGGGACAAGTCAAGCCGCTCGCCAAGCGCGGCGGCGACGTTGATTCCGACGTGGGCCCCATAGGCCGCACCAATCGCGATGACAAAACGGCCCATGCCAGCGTCGACCCGACCACGTGCGAACACGAAGAGTACACCCAAAAACAAGTGAGCAAGCGGCGCCGTGATGACGCCGACTGCATCTCCCAACGCGACGCCATCGAGCATCCCACCAGAAAGAATGCGAAGCAGCATCTCGTAGAGTCCAAACATTACGAAGCATGCGAGGGTCTGCGCTCGGAACAGCGCTGACCTTGCATAGAGGAGTTGGATCGTCCCGACGCGCACGAGCTCCTCGAAAAACGAAAGCACGCCATACCATGCCACGACTGTCAGCACAGGGCCGCCTTCCGCCAACCAAGCAAGCAGGCTCACGTCGCGTGCAATCAGGAGCGCTTGGATCAGCGTCCCCAGTAAAAGGTCCAACGGAACTGCGATAATGACAAAGGCGAGCATTCTCGGCATGGATGAGCGCCATGAATGCGGTGCGCGCTTGGCGCGCACCGCATGAGGTTGGTGAGGCGATCAGCCCCGCGGCAGCGGGCGCATCCCCGGGGTTTCATTACCGCTTCCGTTACCACCATCCGAAAAGCTGTCATTTGTTGGATTAGTATCAAACAGCTCTCCAACATCCTCGAAAAACTCGTGGATGTTGTTCATGAGTGGATTGTTTGGGTCCATCAACGGATTATCAGCCGATCCCACAAGACCGACGTGTTGTGCAAACGCCTCCTGTCTATCGAAATGGTCGTGATCACCATCTCCATCAAGATTGAGTCGTTGTTGAATCGCCGGGATATCCCTATCGTTTCTAGGGTTGCGGTGGTCGTCGCGGTCGAGATATCCACCCGCTACCATCCCCATCTCGGCAATGCTAAGCTCTCTCATCTTCGTCGCTCCTGGTGATCGGAGAGGTCCGGTCCGGGCGGTGGGGGTTGGTGCCAACCTGTGCCCCCGCCGTCCGGTCCGGTTCCCCGCGGGCGTGGCGCGCCCGTGACTGGCCGGGGACCGACCGGCCGGCGGATCGGGGCGCGGGGCCGCGTTGCTGCGTGGGAGCCGACATGCCACACAGTCGCCTAACGCCTATTCGGCCGGGCCATCCGGTCGTCGCCTGTTTTGGGCTCCCTCCTTGTCCAGGTGCAAGAGCACGCTGGCTGCCAATGCAACGGCAAAGCATGCGGCGGACACCAGCGGGAGCGCGACCAGTGCGATCGCCAGATTGCTTGCGATCCAGTCGTGCAAAAGCACCATGTAGGTCCCGGAAAGGATACCAAACAAGGTCGAAAGTAGCCAGACGGCCCGAAGCGAGGGCGCGGCGCGCTGCGGGGGGACCGACATGTTCAGTCTCCGTAGATCTGGTTGATCGCTTCCCAACCATACCTCGCCGCGATGAGCTCTACCACCAATGCGCCGGCCAGCAGCGCCCATCCGCCGGCCAGGAAGACGCCGCCGACACCAACCAAAGCTGTTCCCGCCGCGGCCAAAAGGATACCCGCCAGCGCGCGCTCCCAAGCCTCGCGCACCAGGTATTCCTCCCTGTCCATGTCAGAGCCGCCACCGCCGCTCTCACGGTCGCCCGTCACGACGATCTCTCCCTCGGCAGCACCGTCCTCTAGCAACCGCGTCAGGCGGTCCATCAGCGAGGGCAGAACGATCTGGCCTTCGTGCCCCTCGTTCTCCCACCATGGCCGCTCATGGGCGTGTCCCCCCGCTACCATCCCCAACTCTGCGATGCTGAGCGCTCTCATCTTCGTCGCTCCTGGTGATCGGAGAGGCCCGGTCCGGGCGGTGGGGGTGCTGCCAAGCGTTGCCCCCGCCGTCCGGTCCGAATTCCCGCGGGCGTCTTGCGCCCGTGACTGGCCGGGGACCGCCCGGCCGGCGGATCGGGGTTCACCCCGATGCTGCGGGGAGCCGCATTCCGCGCGCTCCCGGTCGTGATCGTGCCGCCCGCTGGCGGGGCGATGCGGGCCCGGCGGCCCGCGGTCCGCGGTGCCATGCGCGCCCTCACAGCCGCCCCCGCACCGCCAAGATCGGCCCCCGCAGCCACTCGCCCAGGCTGCGCTCCTCAAGGACGATGTCCGCCTTCAGCATCATGCCCGGCGCCAGCGGCCGCGCTTCGCCGAACCCCGTCACATGCTGCGCCGCCAAGGCCACCCGCACCCGGTACACCGGCTCGCGCAGCTCCACCGGTGCGCGCAGGTCGGCCGGCAGCACCGCGGTCGCCGACACACTCTCCACCCGCCCCGCACTGGCCCCGAACACCTGGTGCGGGAAGGCGTCGTAAAGCACCCGCACGCTCTGGCCGGGGCGAACAAAGCCGATCGCGCGCGAGGGCACCCACACCTCGGCATGCAGCACCCCGTCCTCGGGCACGATCACCATGGCCTGCCGGCCGGGCTCGACCGATGTGCCCTCCACCACCGAAAGCTGTGTCACCACGCCCGCCCGTGGCGCACGCAGCTCGACCCCGGCCTCGGCCTCCTCGCTGACCGAGCGGGCCTCGAGCCCGGCAATGTCGCGCCACATCCAGGCGGCGAAGGCGGCCCCTTCGGCCTCCAGCCGCGCCATCGACGCGGGGATGCGCGCCAGTTCTCCGCGCGCGCCGGCCGCCTCGGTTTCGGCAGTCAGCAGCGCCGCACGCGCGGCGATCAACGCCTCCTCGCGCCGTCGCATCTCCTCGGCGGGCATCAGCCCGCGCTCGGCCAGCGTGCGCCCGGCGGCCACCCGCTCCTCGGCAAGGGCGATCCGCTCGCGCGCGAGTTCCGCCTGCGCCTCGAACGACGCCGCACGCTGGCGCAGGGCTTCGGCCCGCAGGCCCAGCTCGTCGACCTGCGCGCGGACGGCCTCCGCATTGGCGGCGATGCGGCTTTCAATGACCGATGCTTCGGCCGCACGCGCCTCGCGCCGCCCCTCCGCCAGAAGGCCTCCACCGCGCATCTTGGCATCGGACACCACGGTCGCCAAGACGTCACCGGCCTCGACCCGTTCGCCTTCGCGCACGGCGATCCCGGTCACGAAGCCCGCGCGCTGCACCATCACCCGCGCTTCGCCCTCGGCCGGACGCAGCACGCCCTGGACGGTTAATAGGTGGCGGTGGAGACAAAGGTGCCGGCCGCGGCAACCGCTCCCGCCAGCAGCAGCGTCAGGGCACCCCAGCCGGGCTGGACCAGGGCGGTCGGCCGACCCCAGCGCTCACCGGCCTGCGCGGCGATGGCCTCGGAGCGAAACAGGCCCTCATCGGCCACAGGGGCGGGGTCGGCGATGGCGGGCATTGGCGGTGCAAAGCCCCCGGCCGTGCGCTCGAGCACCGCGGTGCCGACCGATCCGGAGTCGCCTGTCTCGCGCATGCCTGCACTGGGGTGCATCGCCCGCTCCGCGTCCGGGGACCGATCGCGGCACCCCGTGGGCGCGAGGAAAACCGAACCGGCGACCGCTGGCAAGCCCGGCAGATTTCCGAGTGAATCTCGGCACTTGCCTGGTGTGCAGACGCACATCACACGCTTTGCGTGTGCTTCATCATCTGTGTCGCAATACGAAAAGGCCCGGAAAGGCTCGCCGGAACCCTCCATGCCCTTTCTGCAAAAATGGTCTTGGGCAGGCTGACAGCCACTAGTGGTTTCAGGCGGGTCGACGCGGGCCAGCGCCTGACCTGACCGATCAACTTCATGTGAGCACCCCGTCCCGCTGCCAAACAGCGCACGCGCCGGTTGAAAGTCGCGCGCTGACCCCTGACGCTGGGGGCGCAGTCATGTCAGGCCAGTCCCCGATGAACCAAGTGCGCCAGCCCACCCCCAAAAGCCCGGCCGCCGAACGGGCTGCCGACCGGGCCGGCGCGGATGGCGCGCAGGCCACCCACACCCTTGTCCACGACGCCCCGGCCGACCTGGTCGCCGCGCTCGACGCCTGGCGCTTGCGCGGGCCGGTGCCGGTGTCGCGGCGGGTGCTGATCGACCGCCTGCTGGCAGACTTCGCCCAGGCCCATGCCGAGGGCCGCTGGCGGATGAGCCGCGGTCAGGTGGTGTGGCGCGACCCCGCGCCCGGCGAAACCCTCCGACCCACAAGCCAGGCTTCGCCGCGGCAGCCCGCCCCCGAGCGCGCCCGCGGCCAGCGCATGGGCCTCGATCTGCCTTTGCCCGTGCCGCTCGGCCCTGAGCGCACCTTCACCATCACCGATCCGGCGACCTTCTCGTTGCGGGCCACGCGCGAGGAAACCACCATCATCGCCCGCGCGCTGGCGCTGATGACGCTCTACACGGGGCGTCCGTGGATTGGGGGCTGGCTGGTGACCTATGCGGTCGAGACCGCCTGTGCCCTGGTCGCCGAGGGCACCATCGCCCACCTCGCGCCGGCCCAGCTGCGCACCCTGCTCGCCCCCGAGCCGCGCACCGGCCCGCTGCGCATGACCGTGGTGCGCATCGACCGCGCCACGGTGGAGCATTACGAAGCGCACCGCGCGGCGGTCGAGGCGGTGGTGCGCGAGCGGCTGGAATTCGCGCGGTTCGTGATGCTGCTGCTGGGCGCGATGGTGCGCGCCTGGGACGCCGACCGGCACAGCCTCGATGTCCACCCCAAATCCGGCCGCCGCATCGACCGCACCTGGCACACCCTCCGCCGCTTCCCCCCACCGGACTGGCGGTGAGGGGACGCTTGAGGAGCAGCCATGAGCGACGAAGCCCTCGCTGCACGCTGGCCCGGCAAGAGCCCAATGGGCGATGCAGGCGTGGCGCATCCCGCGATCTACCACATGCTGGATGTGGGTGCCGTCGCGGAGGTCCTGGCATGTGAATGGCGCCTTGAGCCGCAGGTGCGTGACGCATTGGTCCTGCTTGCGGCGATCCATGACCTCGGCAAGGTCGGGCGCGCGTTCCGTGCGATGCTGCAGCAGCGCACCCCACAGGAGCACGGCGCCCACTGGGAAGTGACGGAGGCGTACCTTCGTCTCTTCGACGCCGAGCTACTTGGGCACCGGCTTGGGGGGTACGAGGAAGGGCGTCACCACCTCTATGCTGCTGCCGCGGGCCACCACGGGCGCCCGCCCTGGCGCGACCTGCCGTTGGATCGGCGTGGTACCGGCCCGGCGGGCTGTTGGAAGCGTATGATCGACGCCGCGGGCGAAGATGGCCGCGAGGATGCCTGCTCGATTATCAAGGCGTGTCTGGAGCTTTGGCCGCACGCCTCCATCAAAGGCCTGCCGGCAGGCGAGGTGCTGACGCTGTCATGGCGGTTGGCCGGCCTGACCACAGCGGCGGACTGGATCGCTTCAAATGTCGATTGGTTTCCTCCAACGCCGCCCGGTCCAACACTTGTGCAGCATCTTGCAGAAAGTCGTCGCCTTGCGCCGACGGCGGTCGCGCTGGCCGGCCTGAAAGCGCCCACCCTTCGGACGGACGGGACGCTCTTCGACTTCCAGCCCCGCCCCATGCAACAGGCTTGTTCCCAGTTCGACCTGCCCGAAGGTCCTATGGTGGCAGTGATCGAAGACGAAACCGGCAACGGCAAGACCGAGGCTGCGCTGCTCCTTGCAAGGCGCATGATGCAGGCCGAAAAGGGCCGTGGACTGTATTTCGCCCTGCCCACGATGGCGACCGCGGACTCGACGATCCAGCGTGTCAGCCCGGTGCTGTCGCGTATCTATGCCGGTACTCCGTCACTTGTGCTTGCCCATGGACGGGCCACTCTCGCACAGGGCTGGCGCGACATTGTGGACGTGCGCGACTCCAATCCTGACGAGCCGCTTCCAACAGAGTGGCTCGCAGACAACCGACGCAGAGCGCTTCTGGGAAATGTTGGGGTCGGCACGATCGACCAGGCGCTCCTTGCCGTCGTCAGGGCCAAGCATGCGGTGTTGCGGCAATTCGGACTGTCGTCGAAGATCCTGATCGTGGACGAGGTGCACGAGGTCGGCGACCCCTATATGGGCGAGCTGCTCGAGCGTCTGCTGGATATCCACGCAAGGCTGGGTGGGTCGGCGATCTTGCTGTCGGCCACGCTGCCCATCGCGCAGAGGCAGCGTCTCCTCGCGGCATTCGAGCGCGGTGCAGGTCGCGAGGCGCCTTCAGTGGCAGACACAGCTTACCCGGCCCTCACCGTACCGCGTGTCGCAGTCCCGCAGATTGCGGCGCACCCGTCACGGCGCGGACCTGTCGAAGTGGTGCGGTTGGACCATGCGGAAGGCGCACTCGCTGTGCTTCGCGACGCGGCGGCAGATGGTGCGGCCTGTGTTTGGGTCCGGAACTCGGTTGACGAGGCGATTGCGGGGTATCGGGCGCTGCACGCGGCCGGCGTTCCGACGGACCTGCTCCACGCCCGCTTCGCGCTTGTGGACAGGAAGCGCCACGAGATGGGTACTCTGGCAACCTTCGGAAAGGATCGGGCGGCTCGGCCCGGACGGGTACTTGTCGCCACTCAGGTCGTGGAATCCTCGCTCGACCTCGACTTCGATGTGATGGTCAGCGACCTCGCGCCAATGGCGGCCTTAATCCAGCGCGCCGGCCGGCTGTGGCGGCACATGGACCTTCGACCTGCCCAGACGCGCCCGGTGGCACGGCCGATTCTGCACGTCGTATCGCCAGATCCCGCGGGGGTGGTGAGCGCCCGCTGGCTCGAGCCTGCAATCGGCACCGGCGCCTTCGTTTACGGTGCGGCGGAGCAGTGGCGCACCGCGCGCGTGCTGTTCGACAAGGGAAGGATTGACGCGCCAGAAGGGCTGCGTGAGCTCATCGAGGCCGCGGGCGCAGACCACGTCGATTTGCCAGCGTGCCTCGAACGATCAGCGATCGACGCAGAGGGCAAGGCGGGTGCCGGCAAAGCGCATGCGCTCGGCAACCGAATCGACTGGGGCTCTGGCTATCGGCTTGGCGCCAAGGGCGATTCGGACTCCGAGTTTCCAACGCGCCTTGGTGAGGAGCAACGCATTTTGGTTCTGTGCCGCAGTGCGAATGGCACGATGCGACCATGGGCGGGCGACACATGGTCCGTAGAGGCGTGCCAAATGAGTGAAGTTCAAGCGTCGAAGCGCCGATTGGGCCGAGCTGTTATGACTGACGATTTTGTGCCACCGCACCCGGGAGCTCGACTGCCAGACTGGTTGCTGATGTCGCGCACCTTTGTGGTTGTGGATAACTGCGGAACAATCTCAGGTTCGTTATCATACTCGGCGGATTTGGGCTTGATCTTTACCGCCTGACGCACAAGAAACCGGATGGGTTTCAATCGTTTTTTGAGGCGGCGTGCGGTGCTCAATTTGTTGCGGGACGCGTGGATCCCCATTCTTCACGCCGATGGAACCCGTTCGGTCATCGCGCCGTGGCAGATTGCGGACGACTCCATCGCCTTTCCAGACTGGCCCCGAGCCGACCTCAACGTGGCGTGCCTCGAGTTATTGATCGGGCTCGTGTTCATGGCCGACCCGCCGCGCGACTCTGCGGATTGGAAAGAACGCCAGCAGCCGGACCCGGCGCGGCTGCGTCAATCGCTCGCGCGGTACGAAGCCAGTTTCGAGCTGATGGGAAATGGGCCACGTTTCATGCAGGACCTAGAGCCGCTCGAGGCCGCGGACGGCGCAGAACCAAACGGCCCAGACATGCTGTTCCTCGACAGCGCGGGGGGGGAAACCGTTCGCAACAATGCAGACCTGAGCGTCAAGCGCGACCGGTATCCGCGTCTCAGTTTTCCGACTGCCGCGATGGCACTGTTCACGCTGCAGGCGCACGCCCCCTCGGGGGGCGCGGGCAATCGCACGTCGATGCGGGGCGGCGGACCGCTGGTGACGCTAATCGATCCCGGCACGAGCCTTTGGCGGCTGGTGTGGGCGAATGTGCCAGATGGCAAGCCCGCCGCCCCCGGCAGGTTGCCTTGGGTGCGCCCCTGCGTCACCTCCAATCGAGGGGATATGGTTTTCCCGAATGATGAAGAGGGAGAACTGCTCGAAGCCTTCTTCGGCATGCCCCGCCGACTTCGTCTCGTCGGTGATGATGGTGGCGTGACGGGCATGGTGCAGCGGCCTTACGGCACGAACTATGCGGGATGGGAGCACCCACTCACGCCACACTACCGGAAGAGGGCGGGAGGCGAGCTCTTGCCGCGGCACCCACGCGCCGGGCCGTTTGGGTATCGCAACTGGCTTGGCGTGATAGCCCGCCGCTCAAGCCCGGACGACACGGCCCGCCGCGCCCGCGTGCTCGACCTCTGGCGCCAACGCCTGAACCGCGAGGTCGATGTACTCGTGGCCGGCTGGTCCATGTTCAAAATGAAGCCGCGAGACTTCGTGTTCTCGCGCGCGCCTCTGGTGGACCTCGACGGCGAGCGCCTTGAATGGATGGAGGGCCTGGTCGAGGCAGCGGACCAGTTTGGAGGGGCGCTCTGGGGCGCACTTACGCCAGTGCTCGCCGAAGGCCATGCGCGCGACGCAGCACGCGAAGACCTCCACTTCCGCACGCAAGGGGCATTCGAGGCCGCCTTGGCCGGCTTGCAGCAGGTTGATGCCGTCCGCGCGGACATCGGCCGTGCGTGGCTCTCGGCGCTGCACGACACGGCGTTCAAACTCTTCGATGCACTCGCGCTGCCGGGCCTGGCTGAGCGCGAGGTGAAGGACCAGCAGGAAATCGTCACGGCACGCCGCGGGTTGGGCGTCAGCTTCGCCGGATACGGGGAGCTGGGTCGCCCCGCCTACCTCGCCCTGGGCCTCGAACCTCCATCCCCCCGCGCAAAGAAGGGAGTGTCCCCATGACCGAGGCCAAGCAGACCGACCCGATCCTCGACTGGTGGCGCGTCAACATCCGCAACCGCGACAGTGGGCGCGCGCGCGCACTGGCGGCAAGGCTCCGGCGCGCCGGCCCCATCGATGCGCTCGCCGAACCCGAGGTGCACCAGCTGGCAAGGCGCCTGGGCCGAGGCATCGGCGGAGCCCATCAGCTCGTGCGCCTTGTGCAGGTTCTTGCAGAAATCCGGGAGGACGACCCGCAACGTTTGGCCCGGCGTTTCGGCGGCGACCCAGCGACCCTGTCCCCGCTGAGGTTTCAGCGGCTTTTGCGTGCACGTGACGATGAGTTCGTGTCTGCAGTGCGCCGTGCGATGCCCGTGGTGGATCGGCGCTGCAACGTCCGGGCGCTGGGACAAGACCTGCTTGGTTGGGACGCCCCGCAGGTGGGTGACCGAATCCGCACGCACTGGTGCTTCGACTATTTCGGGACAGAAGCGCCCACCGGCACCGCTGCGCCAAACACGACTTCAAAGCTGGAGGTTTGACCAATGACGACGTTCGTTCAGTTTCATCTGCTCACCCCCTATCCTGCCTCCAATCCCAACCGCGACGACCAAGGACGTCCCAAGCAAGCGACGGTGGGTGGCCATCCACGGCTGCGCCTGTCGTCGCAATCAATCAAGCGGGCGCTTCGCGAAACCTCCTTCTTCCTTGCCGATCTTGCTGGCCACCGCGGGACACGAACCAAACGGATCGCGGAGGAGCTGGAAAAGCGCCTCGTCGCGAGTGGGACGTCGACCGATGATGCGCGCGCCGCCGCCACCAAGGTGGCCGCAACCTTCTCCAAGTTGGAAGACCCAAAGGACGGAGCGGCGCCGCTCACCACGACCCTTGCATTCGTGTCGCCCGACGAATGGAAACACGCCGAGGACCTCGCGCGCCGCGTGCTTGCCAAAGAGGAGTTGCCGACGGACAAGGACTGGAAGCGATTGGTGCTGCGCAAGGCGGATGGCGCGGTCGACATCGCCATGTTCGGGCGGATGCTGGCCGACGATCCCGACTTCAACCGGGAGGCCGCGGTGCAGGTCGCGCACGCCTTCACCACCCACCGTGCTCTGGTCGAGGACGATTGGTACGCCGCAGTCGACGACCTCAAGACGCGCGAAGAGGACGCGGGCGCCGGCCATGTTGGCGAAACTGGGTTTGGTTCGGGGGTTTACTACCTTTATGCTTGCGTGAACGTGGACCTGCTGGTGGAGAACCTTGCGGGCGACCATGCCCTCGCCGCACGCGGGATCGAGTCCCTGGCGCGGGCGCTCGCAATCGCCACGCCGCGCGGCAAGCAGAACAGTTTTGCGCACCACCCCCGCGCCCGTTATGTGCGCGTCGAGCGCGGCTCGCAGCAACCGCGTGACCTGTCTGGCGCGTTCTTCAAGCCGGTGCCGCTGACCGAGAACGATCTCGTTTCCGCCTCCATCCGCCAGCTCGAGGAGATGGCGAAGCGCATCGACGCTGCATACGGCGAAAGCTGCGACGCCAGCGCGGTCATGGACGTCGGCGAGGGCAAGGGCACGCTCGACGAGATCGCACGGTTCGCCGCCGCATCAGTTCCCCAACCGGTGGCCGCCAGTGCGTGAGCATCTGGTTTTCACCCTTGCGGCAACGCTTGGTGCGATGGGCGATCTCGCAGGCCACGAGCGTCGCGGCAGTTGGACGTGGCCGGGACGCTCTGCGGTACTCGGCCTAGTCGGCGCGGCCCTCGGGATCCGGCGGGATGGCGATTTTTCGGCGCTGGAGGCACTTCGGGTCGCTGTGGCAGTGTTCGAATCCGGTGGGGCGTTGCGTGACTACCATACGGTGCAGACGGTTCCGACCGCGCGCGCCCGGCGCCCCCAATCGCGTCCCGAGGCACTGCGTGCCGCGGGGGACGGTGTCAACACCACCATCACTTTGCGCGATTACCGGACCTGCCCCCTCTACGGAGTCGCGCTCTCCGGCGAGGGGCTCGTGTCCATCGCAGAGGCCCTGCGGCGCCCGGTGTTCACGCTGTATCTTGGACGCAAGGCCTGCACGCTGTCCGCGCCGCTCGCGCCGGTACTGGTACAAGTGCCCGATGCCGCGCAGGCGTTGGCCCAGGTGCGGGTTCCCCCTTGGTGGGCCGAGGCAGCGCCACTCGCGCGTGTACTCTATGCCGACCTCGAGCCTGACGAGCGCGCCGGGTTCAGCGAGACCCGTCACGACCGCGCACTCGACCGCGCGCGCTGGCACTTCGCCGAGAGGCGCTATGCACGTCACACCGTCGAGATCCGTCCAGCGCTGGAGGCGTCGCCATGAGCTATTTGACCCGGCTGACCTTGCGGCGAACCCCATCGGCTGCGGCGTTGCAGGCGTTGATTGACCCTGCCGACGAGTCCCGCCGTGTTGATGCGCACCATCGCCTGGTCTGGTCCGCCTTTGCCGGTGACCCCGATCGGCGCCGCGACTTCCTGTGGCGAGAAGAGGGGCAGGGCCGCTTCCTCGTCCTCTCGCCCCGTCCGCCCGAGGCTGCCGAATTGTTCGAACCGCCTGAGGTGCGGCCGTTTGCGCCCAACCTGCGAACGGGCGATCGGCTCGCCTTTCTGCTGCGCGCCAACGCGACCCGGACGGAGGCGCCCGGCCGCGAGGCTGGCGTCCGCCATAAGCGCTTTCACCGGGACCTGGTGATGGACTTGTTGCGCCTCGTTCCAAAGCATGACCGCGCACCGGCTCGGGCAGACCTTGCACAGCAGGCCGGCGAGGCATGGATGCACAGGGTTGGCGGCCGGACCGGCTTCGAACCCGCTTCGGTCGTCGTCCGCGCATACCGAGTCCTGCAGCTTCCGGGGCGGGGCCAAAACGCGCGGGTGGGCGTCATGGACCTTGAGGGGGTTCTTGAGGTAACGCGCGCGGAGGAGTTCCATGAGGCGCTGACCCGCGGTTTCGGGCGGGCCAAGGCCTTTGGATGCGGTCTCATGCTGATCCGCCGGGCCTGATACGGTGAGTGACCTCAAGGGCCTTCCGCCCCCGCGTCCCATACCGCTCAAGGATCGTGCTGCGCTCGTCTTTGTAGAGCGTGCGCAAGTCGACGTGATCGACGGCGCCTTTGTCGCCATCGACGCCGAGGGCGTACGCACCCACATCCCGTTGGGCGGCATTGCCTGTCTCCTGCTCGAGCCGGGCGTGCGCGTTTCGCACGCCGCCGTGGCGCTGGCGGCGCGCGCGGGGACCCTGTTGGTCTGGGTGGGAGAGGGTGCAGTCCGGCTGTATTCCGCCGGCCGCCCCGGCGGGGAGCGTGCGGACAAGCTGCTTTGGCAGGCCCAGATCGCGCTGGACGAAGCCGCGCGGCTCCGTGTGGTGCGGCGCATGTACGAGATGCGGTTCAAGGATGCCGCCCCCCAGCGTCGCTCCGTCGATCAGCTTCGCGGCATTGAGGGTGTGCGTGTTCGCGAAACCTACAAGCTGCTCGCGCGCCAGCATGGCGTGGACTGGAAAGGGCGCGACTATGATGTCGCTGACTGGGGCGGCGGCGACCTTCCCAATCGTTGCCTTTCGGCAGCGACTGCCTGCATCCACGGACTGTGCGAAGCTGCAGTTCTGACGGCCGGCTATTCGCCCGCCATTGGCTTCCTGCATACGGGCAAGGCACTCTCCTTCGTGTATGACATCGCCGACCTTTGGAAACTGGAAACGGTGGTACCGGAGGCCTTTCGGATCGCAGGCCTTGCCCAGCGCGGCAAGCTCCACATGAACGAGGAGCGGGCGGTGCGGCAGGCATGCCGCGATTCCTTTCGACGATCGGGCCTGCTGTCGAAAATCATTCCGCAGATCGAAGAGGTGCTGGACGCAGGCGAGCTCCCCCGGCCTCCGCCCCCGCCCGAAGCAGCGGGTCCAGCCTTCGCCGACCCGGAGGAAGGGCCGTGATGGTCATCGTTACGACCAACGCACCCCCGAGGCTCCGTGGGCGCCTGGCGGTCTGGCTGCTCGAGATCCGCGCCGGGGTCTATGTCGGCGATTACTCGGCCCGCACACGCGAGCGTATCTGGAATCAGGTCGTGGAGTATATCGAGGACGGCGATGCGGTGATCGCCTGGAAGGCGACGACTGACCAGGGTTTTGCCTTCGCCACCGTAGGACGCAACCGGCGCACGCCGGTGGATTTCGACGGCATGACCCTCGTAACGTTCGCGCCTGCTGAGGACATGGCCCAGACGGGCCAAAAACCTCGGTAGCGTCTTTGACATCGTCAGACCTTCGGTGGCACAAGGTTTTGCAGGAAGGGTGTTCCCCGCGCACGCGGGGATGAACCGTCGCGCTTGGCGAGCTTCGGCGCCTCGCCGTCGTGTTCCCCGCGCACGCGGGGATGAACCGCCAGAAGTCGAGGCGCTCCGTGCCGTCCCAGGGTGTTCCCCGCGCACGCGGGGATGAACCGTCCGACGCGCCCGGGGTGTCGCGCACGTCCGGGTGTTCCCCGCGCACGCGGGGATGAACCGGGGGGGGGGTGCTGACGGCGTTGAGGGCGCGCGTGTTCCCCGCGCACGCG
>DBAV01000067.1 GCA_002291875.1 Hyphomonadaceae bacterium UBA1001 | reverse complement strand
AACAGCCGTCATCCCGGGCCGGTGCGTCAGCATCGGGCCCGGGACCCATCCACCGCGCTTTCGGGACAGGTCACGGATACCGGTTCGCTTTGCTCGCCGGTTCCGGGATGACGGGGTTTCGGGTTCAAGGGCGCTGATCGAAGGCGGGGTGACTTTCGTGGTGACCTGCGCTAACGGCGCGCGCTTCCGGCGGCTCCGGGGTTCGATCCCCCGCCGTCGCAACGCCAGTGTGAAAGATCCTGCAGAATGAAAAAGTCCGCGACGGGCCGTGAATCGGGCCGCGATTCGGGCCCATCCCAGCGTCAGCTCAAGGCCGGCGAACTGATCCGCCGCGCGCTGATCGACGTGCTTGCCCACGAGGACCTGCGCGATCCCGACCTTGCCGGCGTCTCGGTGACCGTGGGCGAGGTGCGCGCCTCGCCCGATCTGCGCCACGCGACCGCCTTTGTCGCCCCGCTGGGCGGAGGGGATGCGGTCAAGGTCGCGCGCGCGCTGACCCGCTGTGCGGGCTTTCTGAGAGGCCGGCTGGCCCGCGAGATCGACCTGCGCTTCACCCCCCAGCTGCACTTCGAGGCCGATGTCAGCTATGACGAGGCCGGGCGCATCGGGGCGGTGCTGCGTCGCCCCGAGATCGCGCGCGACCTGACCGGGCCGGCTGTTTCCCGCGATGACGACGATGCCGGGGACACCGGCGAACAGACGGAGCGCTGAGATGGGCCGCCGCAAGAAGGGCCGCGACCTGTCGGGCTGGGTGGTGCTGGACAAGGACGAGGACATCACCTCGACCCAGTGCGTCGGCGCCGTGCGTCGCCTGCTGGATGCAAACAAGGCGGGCCATGCCGGCACGCTGGATCCCCTGGCATCGGGCATCCTGCCGATCGCCCTGGGCGAGGCCACCAAGACGGTCGCCTGGCTGATGGAAGCGCGCAAGACCTATGTGTTCACCATCCGCTGGGGGGTGTCCACCGCCAGCCAGGACCGCGAGAGCCCGGTGACCGCCGAGAGCGCGGTGCGCCCGGCGCCGGACGCCATCCGGACCGCGCTGGCCACCTTTGTCGGCGAGATCGACCAGGTGCCGCCGGTCTATTCGGCCATCCGCGTGGACGGCGAGCGCGCCTATGACCTGGCCCGCGCCGGCGAAGCGGTGGAACTGCAGCCGCGCAAGGTGATCCTCCACACGGCCGAGCTGGTGTTGTGTCCCAGCCCCGAGCTGGCGGTGATCCGGGTGTGTTGCGGCAAGGGATTCTATATCCGCGCGCTGGTGCGCGACCTGGCCGCGGCGCTGGGCGCGGAAGGCCATGTCGCCGCGCTGCGCCGCACCGCGGTGGGCCCGTTCCACGAGGACTCAGCCGTGACGCTGGCCATGCTCGAGGAAATGTGCCAAGAGGGCGATGCGTCGGAATGCATCCGACCGGTCGAGACGGCGCTGGACGACATCCCGGCGCTCGCCATCGACGCGGACTGTGCATTCAAGCTGAGGCAGGGACGGCCCATCGTCCTCCTCCCGCACCAGATCGAGGCGATCCGCCCGCTGTTCCGTCCCCGCACCGTGTCGGGCGAGGACGCGTCGCGGGCCGCCTTGGCCGTGCATGGGGGGCGGGCCGTGGCCCTCGGCGACGTGCGGGCCGGCAAGTTCTCGCCGGTACGCCTCTTCCATCTCGAGACGGAGACCTGACCGATGTCGATCACGGCCGAACGCAAGGCTGAACTCATCCGCACACACGCCCGCGGCGAAGGCGACACGGGCTCGCCCGAAGTCCAGATCGCGGTGCTGTCCGAGCGGATCGCCAACCTCACCGAACACTTCAAGGGCCACAAGAAGGACAACCACTCGCGGCGTGGCCTTCTGAAGATGGTCGCCCAGCGCCGCTCGCTGCTGGACTATCTCAAGGACCGCGAAATGGCGCGCTATCGTGCCATCGTGGAAAAGCTGGGCCTGCGCCGCTGAGGCGCTGAGCACACGGGCGGGGCGGCCGATGGGTCGCCCCGCTCGCACATCGGGTCGGGGCGGGCATGGTGCCCCCCGCCGGCCAAGTCTGTCCCCGCGCGCCGGAATGGGTCCGGCCGGGGGGGAGGCGGCGTCCCGCGGAGGGTCCGTGGTGCGTTGACGGATGGGCGGACAGGGCAGGAGCCGGTTCGCCGGAGACTGCCAAATGTTCGATATCAAACGCGTTTCCATCGAGTGGGCTGGCCGCAAGCTGTCCCTTGAAACCGGCCGCATCGCCCGCCAGGCGCACGGCGCGGTGTACGCGACCTATGGCGAGACCGCGGTGCTGGCCACCGTGGTGTCCGACTTTGCCCCCAAGCCGGGGCTGGATTTCTTTCCCCTGACGGTGAACTATCAGGAGAAGTTCTTTGCCGCCGGGCGCATTCCGGGCGGCTATTTCAAGCGCGAAGGCCGCCCGACCGAGCGTGAGACCCTGATCTCGCGCCTGATCGACCGTCCGATCCGCCCGCTGTTCGCCGATGGCTATCGCAACGAGACGCAGGTCATCGTGACCGTGGTGTCGGCCGATGGCGAGAACGACTCGGACGTGCTGGCGATGATCGCCGCCTCGGCCGCGCTGACGCTGTCGGGCGTGCCCTTCATGGGTCCGATCGGGGCGGCGCGCGTCGGGGTGATCGACGGCGCCTATGTGCTGAACCCGCCGATCGGCGACTATGACAAGTCCGACCTGGACCTGGTGATCGCCGGCACCCGCGAGGCGGTGATGATGGTCGAGTCCGAGGCCTATGAGCTGACCGAGGACCAGATGCTGGGCGCGGTGTCGTTCGGCCACAAGGCGTTCCAGCCGGTGATCGACGCCATCATCAAGCTGGCCGAGGTTGCCGCGCGCGAGCCGCGCGACTTCACCCCCGTCAGCCGTGACGCCGAGATCGCGCGCATCATGGAGCTGGTCGGCGCCGAGCTGAAGACCGCCTATTTCATCCCCAAGAAGGACGAGCGCCACGCCGCGGTCCAGGCCGCCAAGGCCAAGGCCGTCGCCGCCCTCCAGCGCAGCGACGCCAACCCCGATGGGATCGATCCGGGCGCCTTCAAGGAGGCCTTCAAGGAACTCGAGAGCCGCGTGGTCCGCCGCGCCATCGTCGAGGAGGGCAAGCGCATCGACGCCCGCCCGCTCGACATGGTCCGCCAGATCGTCGCCGAGGTGGGCGTGCTGCCGCGCACCCATGGCTCGTCGCTGTTCACCCGCGGCGAGACCCAGTCGATCGTGGTCGCCACCCTGGGGACCGGCGAGGACGAGCAGTATGTCGACGGGCTGGAGGGCACCCGCAAGGAGCGCTTCATGCTCCACTACAACTTCCCGCCCTTCTCGGTCGGCGAGACCGGGCGCATGGGCTCGCCCGGCCGGCGCGAGATCGGCCACGGCAAGCTGGCCTGGCGCGCCATGCAGGCCGTGCTGCCCAAGCACGAGGACTTCCCCTACACCATCCGCCTGGTGTCCGAGATCACCGAGTCGAACGGCTCGTCGTCGATGGCGACGGTGTGTGGCTCGTCGCTGGCGCTGATGGATGCCGGCGTGCCGATCAGCCGTCCCGTCGCGGGCGTGGCCATGGGCCTCATCAAGGAGGACGATGGCTATGCGGTCCTCACCGACATCCTCGGTGACGAGGACCATCTGGGCGACATGGACTTCAAGGTCGCCGGCACCGAGAAGGGCGTCACCTCGCTGCAGATGGACATCAAGATCGCGGGCATCACCGAGGAGATCATGAAGGTCGCCCTCGAGCAGGCGCACCGCGGCCGCATGACCATCCTGGCGGGCATGAAGCAGGCGCTCGAGGCCCCGCGCGGCGAGATCGGGGCCAACGCCCCGCGCATCGTCCAGATCTCGATCCCCACCGACAAGATCCGCGACGTGATCGGCTCGGGCGGCAAGGTCATCCGCGAGATCGTCGAAAAGACCGGTGCCAAGATCAACATCAACGATGATGGCAATGTCCAGATCGCCTCGTCGAACCAGGAGGCGATCGACGCGGCCATCACCTGGATCCGGTCGCTGACGTCTGATCCGGAAGTCGGCATGATCTACAAGGGCAAGGTGGTGAAGACCGCCGACTTCGGCGCCTTCGTCAACTTCTTCGGCCCCAAGGACGGCCTGGTGCACATCTCGCAGTTGGCCGCGCGCCGGGTCGAGAAGACCACCGACGTCGTCAAGGAAGGCGACGAGGTCTATGTCAAGCTGATGGGCTTTGACGACCGCGGCAAGATCAAGCTGTCGATGAAGGTGGTCGACCAGTCGACCGGCCAGGAAGTCGCCCGCGACTCAGACGCCGCCGAGTAACATGGCCCCGTCATCCCGGAACCGGTGAGCCATCTCTAAAGCGCGGTGGCTGGGTCCCGGCCCTACGCTGCGCTCCGGCCGGGATGACGGCTCTTGATTGGAAAAAAGGAACGTCATCCCGGAACCGGCGAGCAAAGCGAACCGGTATCCGGGACCTATCCCGCGAGCTTATTCCAGCAACCGCAAATGCCCCGCTGGACCGTTTGTGTTCTAACCCCACCCGCAGGGGCTGGGTCCCGGGTCCGATGCTGGCGCATCGGCCCGGGATGACGGCCTTGAGTTGATTGAAAAAGGGAACGTCATCCCGGCCGGAGCGCAAGCGGAGAGCCGGGGCCTATCCCGCAAGCTTATTCCAGCAACCGCAAAAGCCCCGCCGGAACATTGCTGTTCCAGCCCGACCCACGGTGGCTGGGTCCCGGGTCCG
>DBAV01000099.1 GCA_002291875.1 Hyphomonadaceae bacterium UBA1001 | reverse complement strand
GCAGAACCCGACCTTCTCCCCGAGGAGAAGGTGCCCGTAGGGTTTATGGGACAGGCCCTTCCGCAACCAACGGCGGGCGTCAGGAGCCTTCGCCGCCGGGGCGGGGGATCGCCAGGGTTTCGACGATGAAGGTTCCGCCTGCGCTGCCCATCTGTGCGGTGCAGCGCGCCTCGATCTGGACCTGCCGGGGGCCGGTGCGCAGCACGTTCTGGGCGGTGCACAGGTCGCGCTCGCGCCGCTGGGCGATTTCCTGCTCGGCGGTGTCCAGCATTTCGGCAAAGCCGGGCTCTTGTGGGTCAAAGGCCATCGCGCCGCCCACACAGGCGAACTCGGCCTGTATGTCCTCGCGCGGCAACAGGCGCAGGCGCTGGAGGTTGCACCCGCGCGGGGCAGCGGCCTGTCCGGCCCGCCAGAACTGGCCCAGCGTCGGCAGGTCGTCGCGGAAGGCCCCGCGTCCGGGCACATGGCGGACGGTCAGCACCAGCGCATCGGGGCTGGCGGTGCGCACGCCGATCTGGCGGTTGTCGACCTGGACGGTGCGCTCGACCGGCGCCGGGGCGCCCTCGTCGAAGGCGGCACAGGCCGCCGGCAGAAGGGCCCCGGGCAGCAGCACGGCAAGCATCAGCGCGGGCGAGCGTGGGCGGTTCGGCACGGTCATGCGAGGCGTCCCCTGCAGGCGTGCGCCACGGTCGCAACTCGGCCCCGCCACGTCAACGGTGCGGCGGCAGCGGCCGGCAAGCGGCCCGGCGCGATGCAGGGCGAACCGGGTGCAGGTCCGGGCGCGCCGCATCGCGCGGGACGTTGCACCCGCGTCGGGCGTCTGCCACTGACCGCGCTCTGCCTTTGCTGCCCGGAGTGACCGACATGGCCTTTGCCCCCTTCGACCTGACCGGCAAGGTCGCCCTCGTGACGGGCGGCAATCGCGGCATCGGCCTGGGCATGGCCGAAGCCATGGCCGCCGCCGGCGCGGACGTGGTGATCTGGGGCTCGAATGCAGCGCGCAATGCCGAGGCCAAGGCCACCCTGGAACGGCATGGCCGCCGGGTGTTCACGCGAGAGGTGGATGTCACCGACGAGGCCGCCGTGATCGCCGGCATGGACGCGGCGGTGGCCGAGGCCGGCCGCGTCGATGCCTGCTTTGCCAATGCCGGCGTTGGTCAGGGCGCGGCGTCCTTCACCGAGATGTCGACCGAGACCTGGCGGCGCAACATGGCGGTCAATCTGGACGGGGCGTTCTGGACCCTGCGTGAGGCCACCCGCGTGATGGTGGACCGGGCAAAGGCGGGTGATCCGGGCGGTTCACTGGTCGGGGTGGCCTCGCTGGCCGCGATCGAGGGGGCGGCGCGCAACCAGGCCTATGCCGCGACCAAGGGCGGGCTGATCTCGATGCTGAAGGCCATCGCGGTCGAGCACGCGCGCCATGGCATCCGCGCCAACGCCATCCTGCCGGGCTGGATCGCCACCGACATGACCGCAATGGCCCAGGCCGCGCCGGCCTTCACCGAAAAGGTCATTCCGCGCGTTCCGGTGCGCCGCTGGGGCACGCCGGCCGATTTCGGCGGCATCGCGGTCTATCTGGCGTCGGACGCATCCAGCTTTCACACCGGCGACACGCTGGTGCTGGACGGCGGCTACGCCATCTTCTGAAACGGACCTCAGCCGAGGCGGAACTGAGCGTCCACCACGCGGAAATCGCAGGGGCGGATCAGGCGGTCATGGGCGACCGTGACCTTGTGCAGCGGCCCGTCCAGCTTGTCGGTCCAGAACTTGAGGAATTTGGTCAGCACCGGAAACTCGGGCCACAGATCGTGGTCCTGCCAGATGTAGGACTGCAACAGTTTCGGGTGGTCGGGCATGTGGTACAGGATTTCGGCCGTGGTCAGCCCATACCCCTCCATCTGACGCTTGAACTCGGGCGAAACGCGCATCCGCTGCTCCTTTCCGTGGTCTCCATCCACACCCCGAACGCAGGGAGCGTGACTTGGGTTTCATCGCTGGACAAGATGAAAAACGTCGAATACTTTGCCGGTAGATGCACTTTGCTGGCACTCGGCGGTGGCTGCTGCCAGCGTGGCGTGCGGCGAACGGCCTTGTGGGGCGTGCCGGAACGGGTTTGGTCAGGCGCGGTCGGGGTAAGGCCGGGCGCGGAGGCCCGGGCTCCGGCGGGGGCATTTGCCTCGTGTGGTAGAGTGGGGCGTGCCGGGACGGGTGTGGTCAGGCTCGGCTGGGGTCAAGGCCGGGCGCGGAGGCCCGGGCTCCGGCGGAGGTTCGGGCTCCGGTGGGGGCTCAGTCGGCGGGGCGGGATTCTTCGCCCAGCGCATCGGCCAGGTCGGAATAGAAATCATCGCGCGGGGGCGGGCGTTCGCCGGCCGGCGGGGGGCGCTGTTCGCGGCGCTCGGGCGCAGGCTCGCGCGCGCCGTCCCACGGCCACACCTCGGCTTCGCGGCCCGCGGCTTCACGACCTGAGGGCTCGCGGCCCGAAGGCTCGCGCGGGGGCGGGCCGGGGCGCGGGCCCTCATCGCCATCGCCCAGCCCGATCGCATCGGCGAAGGCATCCGCCGCGTCCGCCAGCGCGCCCAGCACGCCGCCGCCCCCGGCGTCTGCTTCTGCCCCTTCGTCCCACAGCAGCGAGCCATCCTCGTTCGACGCAAAGATCTCGTCCGCGCCGGGCGGGTCCTCGGTGTCGCGCCCGGGCAGGTCCACCGGCGCGAGCCCCTGGTTTGCGGTGCGCATGAAGCGGGTCCAGATCTCGACCGGCACCGATCCGCCGGTGATCCGCCGCATCGGGGTGAAATCGTCATTGCCGACCCAAACGCCCACGGTGTGGCGTGCAGTGAAGGCGACGAACCAGGCATCGCGCCAGCCCTGGCTGGTGCCGGTCTTGCCGGCGGCGTCGTGGGCGCCGCGCGCGCTGGTGGCCGTGCCGTGCAGCACCACCTCGCGCATCATGTTCGTCATCAGGTGCGAGAGCCTTGCGTCGAACACCCGCACCGGGCGCTGGTCACGCCGCCACAGCACCGCACCCAGCGAGTCCGATACCTCGGCGAACATCCACGGCGCCACGGCCATCCCCTCGCGCGGGAACACCGAATAGGCCGCCGTCAGGTCCAGCAGGGTGACCTCCTCGCTGCCCAGCGCCATGGCGGGGGTGGCCTCGAGTTCGGTGCGCACCCCCAGCCTGCGAGCCAGGCCGGTGACGCGGCCATAGCCGACCTCGCGGGCGACCTTGACAGCCACCGTGTTCAGGCTGTCGCGGAAGGCCGCGCGCAGGGTCACGTCGCCGCGGTATTCGTCGTGATAGTTGCGCGGGGACCAGCTGCCGCGCTCGCGCGAGTCCACGCGGATGTCGCGCGGGCTCAGACCGGCCTCGAGGGCGGCGGCATAGACGAAGGTCTTGAAGGTCGAGCCGGGCTGGCGGCGCGCCTGCACCGCGCGGTTGAACTTTGAATCCTGCGGCCGCGCACCGCCGATCAGGGCCAGCACCGCGCCATCGGGCGCCAGCGCCACCAGCGCGCCTTCGCCCACGCGCGCCCGGGCGTTCGACGCCACCGCGGCACCCAGCACGCGCTGGCCTGCCGCCTGAAGCGCGGGATCGACCGCCAGGCGCAGCACCAGGTCGGGCGCGTCGCCGACCAGACGGCGCGCCTCGGCGGTCGCAGCGTCCAGATACCAGCGCATGGCCGGATCCTCGGCCGGCGGGGTCACGAGGGTGATCGGTTCGGCCCGCGCGGCCTTGGCCTGCGCCTCGGTCAGGAAGCCGGCATCGACCATGGCCTGCAGCACCACGGCCTGACGCGCGCGCGCTGCGGCCATGTCCCCGGTCGGTGCCAGCCGCGAGGGCGCCTTGGGCAGGCCCGCCAGCAACGCCGCCTCGGCCAGCGTCAGCTCGGTCGCGGGCTTGCCGAAATAGCGCCGTGCCGCGCCGTCCACCCCCCAGGCCTGTTCGCCCAGGAAGACCCGGTTCAGATAGAGTTCCAGAATGTCCTGCTTGGTGAAACGGTCCTCGATCTGCCAGGCCAGGCGGATTTCCTGGAGTTTGCGGCGATAGGTCCGCTCGGGGCTGAGCAGCAGGTTCTTGGCCAGCTGCTGGGTGATGGTCGAGCCGCCCTGCACCTCGTCGCCGGCCTTGGCGTTGACCAGCCCCGCGCGCGCCACCGCCAGCGACGACACCCCGTCATGCTCGAAGAAGCGGCGGTCCTCGACCGCCAGAAAGGCCTGCACCAGATGTTCGGGCAGGTCCTCGAGCGCGGTGCGCTGGCCGTGCCAGGCGCCGCGCACGGCGATCAGCCGGCCCTCGCGGTCCAGGAACTGCACCCCGGCCTGCCGCTCGATCGCCCACAGCCGGTCCAGCGTGGGCACCTTTGGCAGGTCGGCAAAGGCCCACGACCAGAAGGCGGCAAACGCCAGCCCCAGCGCCACCAGACCCGCCAGCACGAACAGCCCGACCGTGCCGATCCCCATGCGGTCGGCGACCGAGGACGCGCCGCGGCCCACGGCGGTCAGCCGCGTGCCCAAGCCTTCCCTGATCTCGCGCATCGAGGTCATGTCTCGTTCCGGGTCGGGTCGCGCGCGCGCCGGCCGCACACGAAACCGTGCCCCCTCCTAGCATGCGAGCATGAACACAGCCTGCATGTCCGCGGCGTCACCCGCAGGGTGTGTCCCTCACCTGCACGTGGCATGCCGCAGCGCGATGGCGGAAGTTTGCCCTGCGCGGCGGCGCACGCTAGGCACGCGGCGGGAAACACGGAGCACAGCCATGGACGCCACCATCCTGATCGGCGGGTCGGACGCGGGCCCGCAGGAACTGGTGCTCAGGCGCGCCAACCGTCACGGCATCATCGCGGGCGCCACGGGCACCGGCAAGACCGTGACGCTGCAGGGCCTGGCCGAGGGGTTCTCGAAGGCCGGGGTGCCGGTGTTCGCCGCCGACGTGAAGGGCGACTTTTCGGGCATCTGCATGCCCGGCACACCGCCGCCCGGCTGGGTCACCGCCCGGGCCGCCGAGATCGGCATGGAGCACGCGCCCTGGGCGCCGCCGGTGGTGTTCTGGGACATCTATGGCCAGCAGGGCCATCCCGTGCGCACCACCATCGCCGAGATGGGCCCCACCTTGCTCTCGCGCATCCTCGACCTGTCCGAGGCGCAGGAGGGCGCGCTGACCATCGCCTTCCGCATTGCCGACGAGGATGGGCTGCTGCTGCTGGACCTCAAGGACCTGCGTGCCCTTCTGACCTGGATGGCCGAGAATGCCGACGCGGTGGGCAAGGAGTACGGCCTGGTGTCGGCCGCCACGGTGTCGGCCATCCAGCGCAAGCTGCTGCAGCTGGAGATGGACGGGGCGGACCATTTCTTTGCCGAGCCGGCCCTCGAGCTGTCGGACCTGATGCGCACGACGCCCGAAGGGGCCGGCGTGGTGAACGTGCTGGCGGCGGACCGGCTGATCCGCTCGCCAAAGCTCTATGCCACCTTCCTCTTGTGGCTGCTGTCCGAGCTGTTCGAGACCCTGCCCGAGGTGGGCGACCTCGACAAACCCAGGCTGGTGTTCTTCTTCGACGAGGCGCACCTGCTGTTTTCGGACGCGCCGCCCGAGCTGCTGTCGCGCATCGAGCAGGTGGCGCGGCTGATCCGCTCGAAGGGGGTGGGGATCTATTTCGTCACCCAGTCGCCGGCCGACATTTCCGACATCGTGCTGGCACAGCTGGGCAACCGGGTGCAGCACGCGCTGCGCGCCT
>DBAV01000209.1 GCA_002291875.1 Hyphomonadaceae bacterium UBA1001 | reverse complement strand
GAGGACTGACGCGACGCGTCAGAACATCCAGCCCATCGCCTTGATCGCGACCCAGATCAGCGCGCCGATCACCACCGTGGCGAAGATGCAGCCCGCGAGCGTCAGCGCCGCGCCGATTCCCACCACCCGGTTGTCCGCCTCCACGACGCCGAGCGCCATGACGATGTTGCCGAAGGCGGGCGGCCCATTGGTCCCCGGCCCGGGCAGGATGAGCATCGCCGCGCAATAGACCGTGAGCCAGCCCACGACGCGGTCACCCATCGGCCCGGTGAAGAAGCCCGGCCGCGGCTTCACGAAGCGCTCCACCTTGCCGAGCCAGGTCGAAGACGCCGAGGCGAGGCGCAACAGATCCTCGCGCTTGATGGATTGCCGCGCGATGAAGCGCGGCAGTTTCGGCACGCGCCGCCCCATGCCCATCTGCACGCCCAGGATCAGCATCGGAATGCCGAACACGCTCGCCATGCCCGGCAGCAGCGAGGGCAGGCACAGCAGCAGGACCAGCAGGCCGAAGGCGCGGTCGCCGAAGGCCTCGGCCATTTCACCGAGGGTGATGCGCGCCCCGGGGAACTGCGCGGCCACCTCGTTCACGATGCGGGAGATCGGCGCCTGTGCGTGCGAGTCGGCGCTGTCGGGCGAGGGGGCGTTGCCGTCCAATCCGGTGTTCCATTCCCTGTGCTCCGCGCGATGCGGCACTGGGCGTCACGTCGGCGCGATCGCCGAAGCCGCAAGCCCATCCCTGCCATAGCCGGAGCGTGAACCGTAGCTGAATCACGCTTTAGTGTCGCGCGGCGAGAAATCCAGCGAAAACTTGATGGCGTGCGCGTTCCGTCACGCGCCGGTGAACACGGGCTTGCGCTTCTCCATGAAGGCGCGGCGGCCTTCGCGGTAGTCCGCGCTGTCGAAGCAGGCGTCGGCGGCTTTCGCGATCGCCTCCATGTCGCGCTCCGCCGGATCGGCCAGCACCGCGCGCACGGTGCGCTTGTTGGCGAGCAGCGACAGCGGAGCGTTCACCGCGATGGTCCCGGTGATCTTCGCGACCTCCGCGTCCAGGCTCTCGGCCGGGTAGAGCTTGTTGATGAGGCCGAGGCGCTCGGCCTCCTCGGCGGCGATGCGCCCGCCCGTCATCAGGATGAAATGCGCCTGCGCGGGCCCGACGAGCGAGACGAGGTTCTTCACCATGTCGAAGCCATAGGCGATGCCGAGCCGCGCGGCGGGGATGCCGAACTCGCTGCCCGTGCCCGCGATGCGCATGTCGCAGGACATGGCGATGCCAAGCCCGCCGCCCATGCAGAAGCCCTGGATCTTCGCGATCACGGGCTTGGGAAACTCGGCGAGCTTCTTGCGGCCGACGCTGGTCTTCGCGTTGTAGTGGCGCTGCGCCTCGGCGTCCGAGCGGTTCTGCTCGAACTGGCTGATGTCGGCACCCGAGACGAAGGCCTTGCCGCCGGCGCCTTCCAGCACGACGCAGCGCACGGCGGGGTCGGCGGCGAAGGCGTCCAGCGCCTCGGCCATGCCGTCCCACATCGCGATGCTCATCGCGTTGCGCTTCTCGGGCTGGTTGAACACCACCGTTCCCACGCCGTCCTTCACCTGCGCGAGGATCTTGCCGTCGGCCAATTCCATCTTCGTCACTCTCCCAGAGCCTTGGCTTCGCGCAAGGCAGCGATTTCGTCGGTGGTCAGCCCGGCTTCCGCCAGGATTTCGTCGGCGTGCTCGCCCAGCGCGGGCACGGGGCGGCGGATGCCGGGCGCATGGCCCTCGAGCGTCAGCGGCGTGCGCACCACCCCCGCCTGGCCAAGCGTTGCGTGCGGCACCTGCCAGACCATGCCGAGGTGCCGGACTTGCGGGCCTTCGAACACTTCGCGGATGTCGTTGATGGGGCCGCAGGGGATGCCCGCCTCCTCCAGCCGCGCAATCCACCACTCCGAGGGCCTGGTGCGCGTGACGTCGGAGAGGGCGGCGTTCAGCGCGGCACGGTCCTTCGTGCGGCCCTCGGCCGTCTTCCACTCGGGCTTTTCGAGCCAGTCCAGGCGCTCGGCCACGCGGCAGAACACCTCCCACAGCTTGGGCGAGGAGGCGGCGATGTTGATCGGCTTGTCCGCGCTCGGGAACACGCCCATCGGCGTGTTGACCGGGTGGTCGTTGCCCGCCTGGCCCGCGACCTCGCCCTTCTGCAGGAAGCGCGTGGCCTGGAAGTCGAGCATGCAGACCTGCGCCTCGAGCAGCGAGGTGTGGACCCAGCGCCCGCGCCCGGTCTTCTCGCGCTCGTAGAGGGCCATCATCACGCCCAGCGCCAGCAGGTTGCCCGCCGTCAGGTCATCGATCGGGATGCCCACGCGCATCCGCCCGCGCCCCGGTTCGCCGGTGTTGGACATCAGCCCGCCCATGCCCTGGGCGATCTGGTCCACGCCGCCACGCGCCGCGTAGGGCCCGCTCTGCCCGAAGCCGGAGATGCTCGCGTGGACGAGGCGCGGGTTGCGCGCGGCCAGCGTCTCGTAATCCACCTTGAGGCGGTGCTTGACCTGCACGCGCATGTTCTCGACCAGCACATCCGCCGTGTCCGCGAGGCGCAGGAAGGCGGCGTGGCCGGCGGGGTTCTTCAGGTCGAGGGCGAGGCTGCGCTTGTTGCGATGGAGGTTGGAGAAGTCGAAGCCGTCGCGCGCGCCGCCGAAGCCGTCATTGCTCCCGGGCGGCTCGATGCGGATGACCTCCGCCCCCCAATCCGCCAGATGCCGCACGCAGGTCGGGCCCGCGCGCGCGAGGGTGAGGTCGAGCACGCGCAGGCCGCTCAGCGGCAGCCGCGTTTCCTGGGTGGCGTCGGGCCCTGGGCGCGCGTCGTCCGGCATCGTCTCCCCTCCGTTCCTTCTGTGTAGCGGCGCGCGGCGGGGCGCGGAACCCAGGGTCAGCGCCAGCCGAAGCGCGCGAGCCCCGACCAGATCGGCCCCAGCAGGAAGTTGCACATCAGCGTGCGCGTGAGGTGAAAGGCCATCACCAGCGGCACCGCCAAATCGAGCGCCTTGGCGGTGACGCCCATCTCGGGCATCCCGCCCGGCGCCAGGCCGAGCATCACCGCCGCCGCGGGCAACGCGCTGGCCCAGGCGAGGCCGAGTGCCAGCACCATGCACAGCGCGCAGAGGAAAAGGGAGGACAGCACGGCGGCCAGCAGCGGCCGGCGGGAGCGCAGCAGGAACTCCCGCGTCAGCCGCTGCCCCAGCGCCATGCCCATCGCCACCTGCGCGGCTTCCACCAGCAGCGGCGGCACGCCGGAGGGCAGGACCTCCAGGGCGGCGGCGAGGAGGGCCAGCAGGCAGGGCCCGATCATCCAGGGATTGGCGATGCCCGTCCGCCGCAGCGCCAGCGCCGCACCGAGCCCGACGGCGAGCATGGCCGCGAGCCCCAGCGGCTCCACCGCCTGGCGCGGCGCGAGGAAGGCCGTGCTGTCGCCATGCGGCGCCACCGCCGTCAGCAGCGGCGGAATCAGCATCACCACCACGACCACGCGCACCGTCTGCGCGAGCGTGACCGTGGGCACCGCCGCCCCCGCGCGCTGCGCCAGCACCA
>DBAV01000112.1 GCA_002291875.1 Hyphomonadaceae bacterium UBA1001 | reverse complement strand
CTTGGCAAGGTGATGCTCTACCCCTGAGCTACGCCCGCATCCAATGAGGCGCGCGGTATGCCCCAACCGCCGCGCGGTCGCAAGTGGTGCGCAGGCGGCTTTGTTCAGCGTCTCGCAGTTCGACGCGGCGCCCCCCGTCTGGCATAGCAGGGGACACGCCGGCGCGGGGCCGGCAGAGGGGGGATGCCGATGCGCACAGCTTTGCGGACGGGGATGCTGGCGGGGGCCGTGGTCGCGATCCTGGCCCTGGGGACCGGATGCGCGGTGACACCGCCCGGCCCGGGCGCGCCGGCCGCCGGCGCCATCCCGCCCGCGTTCGAGGGGCGCCTGGCCGCAGTCGGCACCGAACCCTTCTGGAGCATCGACCTCGTGCCCGAAGGGCCGGACCGCGGCATCCATTTCAGCGATTTTTCCGCCGCGGTTCCCAGGGAGGTGCGCCTCGACTGGGTGGCGCCCGAAGTGACCGGGGCAGGCCAGCGCGTGGTCTTCCGCGCGCGCGACCTGACCGTGACGCTGACCGCGGCGCCGTGCTCGGACGGCATGTCCGACATCCGCTATCCGATGCAGGCGGACGTGCAGCGGCCGGGCCAGGCGCCGCTGAGGGGATGTGGCTATCAGAGCTGGATCCATGGGGTGGAGGCCGCGCTGCCGGCCATCGATGCCTGCCTGCTGCGCCGGCCGGGCTGGCTGGTTTCGTGGGCGGGCGCCGACCCCGCGCGGACGGGCAACACGCTGGTGCTGCTGGATCGCGCCGGTGGCGGCGAGCGGCGCGCCTGCACGGTGGACGCGGCCGGGGCCGCCAGCATGGTGGGCTTTGCCGCGGAAACCGGCGAACAGCCCCCGGGCGTGGGCAACCCCACTCTGGTCCGAGCGCCGATGGCGGTTCCCGACCATGACGCCGGCGAGGGATGGTGCCGGCGGCTGCATCCCGTGCGCGGCCGTGACGGCGCCGAGATCGGCACCGGCATGGTCAACCACCTGTGCTGAGGCGGACATGAAGCGCATCGCGATCTGCATGGACGGCACCTGGCAGCGCCTGACCGACCCGCGCACCACCAATATCGGCCTTCTGGCCCAGGCCGTGCGCTATCGCGACGACCAGGGCCATCCCCAGGTCGTCCATTATGGCCGCGGGGTGGGCGCGCTGTCCGAGATCGTGATGCGCGAAGGCGGCATGCTGGTGGGCGGGCTGACGGGGGCGGGCCTCGAGGACGGCATTCTCGAGGCGTATCTGTTCCTGGCGTTCAATTTCGAGGTCGGCGACCAGATCTACATCTTCGGCTATTCACGCGGCGCCTTCTCGGCGCGCAGCCTGGGCGGGCTGATCCGCAAATGCGGCATCCTGGAACGGCGCGACGCGAACCGCGCGCGCGAGGCGTTCGAGCTCTATCGCGACAAGGACGCCCCGTTCGACGGCACGCGCGCCCGGGCCTTCCGCGATGCCCACAGCCTGGCCGTCACCGAGGGCGGGGGGGATGGCCCCGATCGGCCGCGCTGTGACATCGCCTATATGGGCGTGTTCGACACCGTCGGCCAGCGCGGCATCCCCTCGCCCATTCCCTTTGCGGGCAAGTTCAACCGCCGCTTCCGCTTTCACGACCTGTCGCTGGGCGGGCACGTGCGCGCCGCGCGCCATGCACTGGCGCTGGACGAGCGGCGGGTGCTGTTTCCCGACACGCCATGGGACAATCTGGACGCCCGCAACCGGGCCTGCGGCGCCGATCCGCTGTCCGAGGACGCTCCCTTCCAGCAGCGCTGGTTCCCCGGCACCCATGGCGATGTCGGGGGCGGGGTGGACTCGGCCCTGCCCGAAGGCACCCTGGCCTGGATCGCCGAGGGTGCGCGCAAGGCCGGGCTGGCACTGGACGAGGCCCAGCATCCGCCGCTCGCCACCCTGCTGGCGGCCCCGATCACCCCGCACGAGGGCTGGCTGCCGCCGCTGGGCCGGCGCCGCATCGTGCCCGACCGGGCGGTCGCACGGGCGCTGACGCCCGAAATCCTGGCGTCCAAGCTGCACGACACCACGGTCGCGCGCCTGGCCACGACCGCGCGCGCGCGCCGGCGCTATCTTCCGGCACCGCTGCGCGGACTGCGCCGTGTCGTCGAGGCCATGCTGGCGCAACAGGCCGCGCCCGAGCCGGTGCCGGCCAGCACAGCCCCCGCACCCGGGGCGGCCGGGAATGGCGATGCGGCGTCGCGGGCTCTGGCTTGACGGGCCGTTGACGATTACCTGCGCAGACAATCGGTGACGCCCGACGGGGCACCCAGCACAGACAGGACCGCGCGATGGACGTGATCAGCCATTTCTTTCTCGAACCCATCCTGACCATCCTGATCTGGCTGATCGTGATCTCGGCGATCGCCAGCTGGCTGATCGCCTTCAACGTGGTGAACGGGCGCAACCAGTTCGTCGCGACGATCCTGAACTTCACCGACGCGGTCACCCGGCCGCTGCTGGCACCGTTCCGCCGCTTTGTTCCGCCGCTGGGCGGGGTGGACGTCACGCCGATCCTGCTGATCCTGACGCTGTTCTTCGTGCGCGACTGGGCGCTGCCCCAGCTGGTCGACCTGCTGAGCTGAAGCACCTCCAGCCGGCGCGCGCGGCGGCTTGTGTCCGGGGGGTGATCGGGCCAAGGACGCGGCACCGGCCCGGAGCCCGCCATGATCCCAGACCTTGCCACCCCTGCCCCCGTCGACGAGGCGCGCATCCGCGCCGCCTTCGACGAGCAGGCGCTGTGGTGCGAGCGCATGGGCTCGCCCTTCACCGCCGCCCTGTGCCGGCTGCTTGGCCGGACGCTGGACGATGGCACGGCCATCGGACGGCGGGTGCTGGCCTGGCGCGAGGCGCCCGAGCCGGCCGGCTCGGCGCTGGCGCTGCGGCTGTGCGGGGGGCTGCACTTTCTGGCGATGCGCGGGGCCGATGCCGAACTGAGCGCGACCTGGCCGGCCCCCGGCAATGGCGGGCGGGGGGATCTGGCAGCGCTGGATGGGGTGGTGCGGCGCGTGCTGGTCGAGCAGGCCGACGTGCTGGACGGCTTTCTGGACAGCCCGCCCCAGACGAACGAGGTCGGCCGGTCGGGCCCTCTGGTGCTGGGCTTCCTGACCATTGCGCGGCTGACCGGCCTGCCCCTGGCCCTCTACGAGCTGGGGGCCAGCGCGGGGCTGAACCAGGTGCCGGACCGGCTGCGGGTGGACCTGGGCGGGCGGACCTTCGGGCGCAAGGGCGCGCTGGTGCACCTGACCCCCGAATGGCGCGGCCCGCCGCCTGCCGACCTGCCCGACAGCTTCGAGGTCATTGCCCGCCGCGGCGTGGACCGCGCACCCCTCGACATCACCGACGACCTGGTGGCCAAGCGCCTTTTGGCGTATGTCTGGCCCGACCAGAGCGAGCGCATCGCGCGGCTGAAGGCGGCGCTGGCCACCGCACGCACCCATGGCGTCATGGTCGAGCGCGGCGAGGCGGCCGACTGGGTCGAGGCGAACCTGCACCCATTGCTGATGCTGGGTTATGTGCGTGTGCTGTACCATTCGGTCACCGCCCAGTACTTTGACGCCGACACGGCCGCGCGCATCGCCGCGCGGATGCAGGCGGCAGGGGCGCTGACATCGCCACAGGCGCCGCTGGCGCACCTTCAGATGGAAAAGGCCGACACCGACCCCGAGCGCGGCATGGAGCTGCGGCTGACGCTGTGGCGCGGCGCGGGGCCCGAGCGCCTGCTTCTGGCGCGCACCCATCCGCACGGCGCGTGGATCGACACGGCCGCGGCGACGTTGACGCCCTCGTGAGGCGCATCGGCCGGGCGAGACTTGCCCATTTGCCGCGAGCGGCTAGGTAAGGGGCGTGCGAGCGTGGCCGGGTGGGGGCATCAGGCAGTTTCGCAGATGGATGATGACGCGAACCAGTCCGGCACCTCGGCCGGGCGCGGAACGACGCAGGGGCCGTCGTCGCTGGACTTTGCCCGAGACTCCGCGCTGGCCGACATGGTGGGGCACATCGACGACCTCTATGCCGTCGCGCCGGTCGGGCTGGCCCTGTTCGACCGCCAGTTCCGCTTCGTCCACCTGAACCAGCACCTGGCCGACCTGCATGCGCGCCCGATTGCCGAGCATATCGGCCGGTCGGTGTTCGACTTCACTCCGGTCCGGCAGCACGCCATCCTGCACGAGATCCAGGCGACGGTGCTGGCCGGCGGCCAGGTCGACAACCGGCAGGTGGTCGCCCTGAACGACGAGGGCGAGGAGATCGGTGCCTATCTGGTCTCGTACCGCCCGATGGCCGACCGCCACGGGGTGGTGCGCCTGATGGCGTGCAGCGTGCTGGACATCAGCGAACGCCGCCGGCTGGAGTCCGAGGCGCGCCGGTCGCGCGAACGCACCGAGCTGGCCCTGTCGGCGGGGCCGGTGGTGGCGCTGTGGCTGTGGGACATCCAGGCCGATCGGGTCAGCGGGGACGAGCGCTTTGCCCGCGCCTTCGGGCTGGAGCCCGAGGACGCCGAGCGCGGGGTCGCGGTCGAGACCTGCCTTCAGCGCATCCACCCCGAAGACGTCCACCGGCTGCGTGCGATCATCGCCGAGCTGCGCACCTGCAACGACGTCAATGCCGGCGTCGAAGTGCGCCTGGTGGATGCGTCCGGTGGTGCGCGCTGGGTGTCGGTCAATGGGCGCATCGAGTTCGACGCCGCCGGCACCGCCGTGCGCCTGCCCGGGCTGCTGATCGACATCGACGCCCGGGTGCGCACCGAAGAGCGCCTGCGCGAAAGCGAGGAGCGCCATCGCCTTGCCTCCGCGCTCAGCGACTCCGGCTTCTGGGATGTCGACCCCATCGCAGACACCCTGACCTGGCCGGCCAGCACGCGGGCGATGTTCGGGATCTTCGACGACCGCCCGATCTCGATGGACGACTTCTACCGCGGGCTGCACCCGGCCGATCGCGATCGCACGGTGGAACAGTATCGCGCCGCCTGCGACCCCGCCCAGCGGGCGCTCTATGATGTCGAATATCGCACCATCGGTGCCGAAGACGGCATTGTGCGCTGGGTGTCGGCCAAGGGGCGCGGCATCTTCGACGCCAGCGGACGGTGCATTCGCGTGCTGGGCGTCGCCCAGGACATCACCGCGCGCAAGACCGCCGAGGCCAGCCTGGCCGAAGCGCGCCAGCGGGCCGAGCGGGCCCTGCAGGCGGGCGGCATGGGCGATTTCGAGATCGGCCTTGCCGACCTCTCGGTGATGGCCTCACCGCAGACCCGCGCCCTGTTCGGCATCGAAGGCGCGGAGGGGTCCACCATGGACGCCTATTTCAGCCGCGTGCATCCGCAGGATGTCGACCGGGTGCGCGACGAACTGCAGGAGGCCGTCGCCCAGGGCCAGACCACGCTGACCCATGATTACCGGGTGGTGGCACCCGAGGGCAGCGAGCGCTGGCTGGCGGCCCACGCCGAGATCGTGCGCGACGAGACCGGCAGGGCCGTGCGGGTGCGCGGGGTGGTCCAGGACATCACCCAGCGCAAGCGGGCCGAGCGCGACCTGCGCCACCTGAATGCCGAACTCGAGGCGCGGGTGGCGGCAGCGGTCGAGGAAAAGTCACGCGCGCTTCACATCCTGAACGAGACGCGCAAGCTCGAGGCCGTAGGCCAGCTGACGGGCGGCATCGCGCATGATTTCAACAATCTGCTGGCCGCCATCACCTCCAGCGTGGAACTGGCGCGCAAGCGCGTCGAGGATCCGCGTGCCATCCGCTTTCTGGACGCGGCGCTGGCGGGGGCGCACCGGGGCGCCAATCTGACGGCGCGGCTTCTGGCCTATGCGCGGCGCCAGGACCTGAACCTGCGGCCGGTGGCCGTGGGCGCGGTGTGCGAGGGCATTGTCGAACTGTTCTCGCGCACCCTGGGCCCCGACATTTCGCTGGCGCTGGCCGTGCCCGATGACCTGCCGCTGGTGCGCACCGACTCCAACCAGCTGGAACTGGCCCTTTTGAACCTTGCGGTGAATGCGCGCGACGCGATGGAGGGGCGGGGCCGGCTGACCATCACAGCCGAGCGCCGGCGGCTTGTCCACGACGAGAACGGCATGGCCGCGGGCCATTATGTCGCCCTGACCGTGGCCGACACGGGCGCCGGCATGGACGCCGAGACGCTGCGTCGCGCCGCCGAGCCCTTCTTCACCACCAAGGGCGTGGGCAAGGGCACCGGCCTGGGCCTGTCGATGGTGCAGGGGATCGCCCAGCAGTCGGGCGGGGGCCTGGCCATCGAGAGCGAGCCGGGCGCGGGCACGCGCGTGACGATCCTGCTGCCGCTGGCCGACCCGGACGCCGCCCCGCCCAGCCGGACGCGCCAGCCCGATCCCCTGCCCGCCAGCATCGCCCCGCTGACGCTGTTGCTGGTCGATGACGACGCCCTGGTGGGCATGGGCACGGCGGCCATGGCCGAGGATCTGGGCCATCGGGTCGAGCTGGTGCAGTCGGGCGCCGAAGCGCTGGCGGTGTTCGCCGCGCGCGACGACATCGACGCGGTCGTGACCGACCAGGGCATGCCGGTGATGACCGGGATCGAACTGGCGGCGAGGCTGCACGCGATCCGGCCCGATCTGCCGATCCTGCTGGCCACCGGCTATGCCGAGGTGCCGGGCGGGGTGAGAACCGGCCTGCCGCGCCTCTCGAAACCCTTCACCCAGGCCGACCTCGCCGCCGCCCTGGCCCGTCTGGTGGACCGCAAGGCCTGACCACCTTCTCCTTTGGGAGAAGGTCGGATTCTGCACAGCAGAATCCGGGTTGAGGGGATTCACGGGAAAGCCGCGCGGATAGGCGCACAGCTGTTGCTGCACCCCTACCGCCTCCCTGCCACCCCCCACCTCCGACCCCGATCTCGTGCCAGAGCGACGGTGTTGCGCCGGGTCAGGCGGGGTCGGTGAAGGTCAGGCCGGCCTGGTCGAGGGCGCGGGCCTGGCGGGCGCTGAGGGTGTCCTCGGTAAAGCCGGCGATCGATTCCTCGAACAGGCGGCGGAAGTTCAGCTCGGCCTTCAGGTGCAGGAAGGCCGCCCCCAGGCCGATCGCCGCGCGGTCCATGAAGATGAATTCGCGCGGGATGCGCACCGGGCCGTGCTGCTTGAGGCGCCGGCGCACCTCGAACACCTCGCGCCGGCCGTATTCGGACGGGGCCACGCCGTCGGCCACGGTGCGCACCCGGTCGTCCAGCAGCGGACCATAGATGAAGCGCGCCCACACATTCAGCGCGTCCATCGCGCCATCCGACAGGCTGTCGAACCCCCAGCGGGCATAGGCCGCACGCTGGGCCTCGCGGTCATCGGCATCCAGCGCCCGGTAGAGCTGGACCACCCCCGCCACAAAGCGTACCGGAAAGATGCGGATGCAGCCGAAGTCCAGCAGGTTCAGCCCCGCCCCGCCATCGCGCACGCTGTAATTGCCCAGATGCGGGTCGCCATGGATGACGCCTGCGGTCATCATCGGCGTCCACCAGGCATGGAACAGGTTGACCGCGATGGTGTTGCGCACCGCCTGCGGCGCATCGCGGAAGTCCAGGATGGGCTGGCCGTCGACCCAGGTCATCACCAGGAGCCGCCCGGTCGACAGCGCGTCCAGTGTCTCGGGCACCACGATTTCGGGGTGCACCGACAACAGGTCGCGATACAGCGCCATGGCCCGGCGCTCGCGTGCATAGTCCAGCTCCTCGCGCAGGCGGGCGCCGATCTCGGGCACCACTTCGGAGGGATCGATGGCACCCTGGACGCTGCGCAGCAGGCCCATGAGATTGCGCAGCTGGCCGAGGTCGGCCTCGACCGCGCTGGCCATGTCGGGATATTGCAGCTTGACCGCCAGGCGCCGGCCGTCGCGCGCGGTGGCGGCATGCACCTGCCCCAGCGAGGCCGCGGCCACCGCCTCGCGCCCGAAATCGGCAAAGCGGGACTGCCAGTCGGCGCCCAGTTCGGCGCGCATCCGGCGCTGCACGAAGGGCCAGCCCATCGCCGGCGCGTTCGACTGGAGCGCGCGCAGCTCGGCCGCATACTGTTCGGGCAGGGCATCGGGAATGGTCGCCAGCAGCTGGGCCACCTTCATCAGCGGACCCTTGGTACGCCCCAGCGCATCGCGCAGGGCGGCCGCAACGCGCGCGTCCGAGGTCTCGGCTCCGCCCATCAGCCGCGACACGCCGAACGCCACCGCCGCACCGGACATGTTGGCCCCCACCTGCGCCACCCGGGCGATACGGCCGGACAGGCGGTTGCGTTCGGCGTCGTCGCCAGGGCTGGAGGCTTTGTCGGACATGGTGCCGATGTAGGCGCGGCCCCCGCGCTTCCAAGCGCGGCAATTTTGCCGGCACGGCGGTGGCCGGCCTGTGGCCGGGCGTCAGGGACGCAGCGCGCGCAGGAACCCGGTCAAATCGTCGGTGACGTGGTGGACGTGGGCCGGAACCGCGCCGCCATGGGTGGCGGGACGGGCATCCTCGGGCTCGTGGCTCCAGTCCTTGCCCGACCGCACCAGCACGGTGCGCATGCCCAGCGCGTGCGCGGGCACCAGATTGCGCGCCAGATCCTCGAACATCGCCGCCGCGCGCGGGTCGAAGGCGTGCGCCTCGACCAGGCGGGCAAAGGCTGCGGGCTGGGGCTTTGGCAGCCAGCCTGTGGCCTCGATGTCGAAACAGTCGGCGAACACCCCGTCCAGCCCCAGCGCTCCCAGCACCCGCTCGGCATGGCGGGTCGAGCCATTGGGGAAGACCAGCCGCCGCCCCGGCAGCGCCTCGAGCGCCGCGCGAAGCTCGGGGTGGGGCGACAGCACCGACAGGTCGATGTCGTGCACATAGTCCAGGAACGGCCCGGGCGGCAGGCCGTGCACGCTCATCAGCCCGGCCAGGGTCGTGCCGTGCTCGGCGTAATACCGCTTCTGCATCGCCCGCGCGTCCGCCGGCGACAGCGCGAACTGGCGGCCCAGCCACTGGGTCATGCGCGCGTCGATCTGCTCGAACAGGTCGGTGTCGGCGGCATAGAGCGTGTTGTCGAGATCAAAGATCCAGGTGCCCACATGGGCAAAGTCGGCCGCCGGCATCAGCGCGGGGTCCGTGTGGTCGCGGCGGCGGCCGCCGGCGTGCCGAAACCGGGCTCGGGCGGCCGCGGGGCGCCGAAATTCTCGGGCAGGAAGTCGACCACCAGGCCGGTGCGCCCCTGGGTCGAGACCGGCGCGAACATCTCGCGGGTAAAGGCCCGCCGCTCGCAGTTCTCGCGGCCCGGAATGGCAAACCGCGAGTCCGAGGTACAGAACGGTTCGATGGCGCGCAGCAGGCGGCGCTCGCCCTCGGGCGTCGACATCACGCCCAGTACATAATAGGTCGGCAGGTCCAGCGTCTCGTCCAGCGTGCGCACGCACCCGCCCGGCCCGATCCCCCACCATCCCCGGCTTTCCCACCCCTCGCCGCGGCGGCGTGCGATGGCGGTCCAC
>DBAV01000073.1 GCA_002291875.1 Hyphomonadaceae bacterium UBA1001 | reverse complement strand
GCTCTTCCGATCTGCCAGCACCCCGCCCAGCGCCCCCGCCTTGGCCGCCATGGCGCGGTTGAAGGCATCACGTCCGCCCGCCCGCTCACCCGCCACCAGGTGGGCGCGCGCCTGCGCCGCGAACCGCACCGCATCCAGTTCCAGCAGGCTGGACGCTAGGAACAGCCGGATCGCCGCATCCTCCGGGGCCGCCGTCACGGCGCGCGAGAACGCCGTCAGACCGGTGCGCTCGCTGGCGCCCAGCACCGCCGCACCGGCCGCCCCCCCACGCCGCAGCACCTCCAGATGCCATCCCCCGAGCAGCGTCCAGCCCCACGCCGCACCCGGATCCACGGCCAGGGCGGCGTCGATCAGCCCGCGCGATTCGCGCGCCATCCCGCTTCGGAACGCCTCGAGCGGGGCCATCGCGCGCGCCTGGAGACCCAGAGCCAGAGCCAGCTGAAGCCGCGCCTCGTTGTAGTCCGGGCTTGCCTGCAGCGCCCCTCGGGCCAAGGTGGCTGCGCGCGCGATCTCGGCCTGCCCGCGCGCCGCACCGCGTTCGACCAGCACCTCGGCCACCAGTGCGCGCGCCGCCAGGGTCAGGCCCGCCGCCGTGCGCATGGCTTCGCCCGCGCGTGCAGCCTCCTGCCAGCGCCCGGCCGCGAAAAGGGATGCCGCGGTGTCGGTCCGTGCCGAGGCCACCGGCCCGCGTGCGGTGAACACGCCGAGCACAAGCCATCCAGCGATTCCTGCGAAGGCCCGCCTGCGTCCGGTGTCCATACGCATCGCCTCTCCGGTGCGGCGAGGATGCGCGTTCCGTGCGGGGTCCGCAAGCCCCGACCATCGAGCAGACCGACGCCGCCGGTTTCCATCGTGCCGCAAGCGTGATCCGGGCCTCGAAGCCCGGGCTGCGGCGGCGGCCTCAGGAAAGAGTGTCGGCGGGGGCGGGTGCCGACACCAGCGCGCCTTCCAGCGCGCGCTCGATCAGGTCGGCCGTCGCCTCGACACCATAGAGGGCGGCAAACCCGCCGAAACGCGGGCCCTGGCTCTGCCCCAGCAGCACCTCGTAGAGGGCGCGGAACCAGTCGCGCAGCGGATCGAACCCGTGCGCCTTGCCCGCTTCATAGACCACGGCCTGGATCGCTTCGGCATCGGCCTGCGCGCTGGGCGCCAGTGCTCTGAAGCCCCGGGCCATGGTCCGCATGGCCTCGGCCTCGCGCGGGTCGGCCGCCCGGAAGCGCTTGGCCGGCCGCACGAAGTCCTCGTAATAGGCCAGAGCCCGCCCGACCATCGCGTCCAGCAGGGGCGAGGCCTCGGGCGAGGTGCCGGGCGCATAGCGCGAGACATAGGCCCACACCTGCTCGCGGGTCGCTGCGTTGGCGGCCGACACCAGGTTCAGCAGCAGCGCAAAGCTGACCGGCGAGCCCCATTGCGGCGGCGTGCCCGCATGGATGTGCCAGACCGGGTTCTCCAGCCGCTCGGCGTCGGGCTGGCCGGGAAAGGCATCAAGCAGAGAGAGGTATTCGTCCACCGCCTTGGGGATCACGTCGAAGTGCAGGCGCTTGGCGGTCTTGGGTTTTTGATACATGTACAGGGCAAGGCTTTCGGGCGGGGCATAGCGCAGCCAGGACTCGACCGAGATGCCATTGCCCTTTCCCTTCGAGATTTTCTCGCCGTCACGGTCCAGAAACAGCTCATAGTTGAACTGCAGCGGCGGCTCGGCCCCCAGCACGCGGCAGATCTTCGAGTAGATCACCCCATTGGTCAGGTGATCCTTGCCGTACATCTCGAAATCCACCCCCAGTGCCGCCCAGCGCATGCCGAAATCGGGCTTCCACTGAAGCTTCACCCGCCCTCCGGTCACCGGCAGGGTCGTCTCGGTCCCGTCCTCGTCGTCGAAGGTGACGGTGCCGGCGGCCGCATCGACGGCCTTCATCGGCACATAGAGCACCCGTCCGGAGCGCGGCGAGATCGGCAGGACCGGCGAATAGGTGGCTCGGCGCTCCTCGCCCAGGGTGGGCAGCATGATGGCCATGATGTCGTCCCACCGCTCGAGCGTGCGCCGCAGCATCGGGTCATACCGGCCGGATCGATACAGCTCGGTGGCGGAGAGGAATTCGTACTCGAAGCCAAAACCGTCCAGAAACGCCCGCAGGCGCGCATTGTTGTGCGCGCCAAAGCTGGGATGGGTCCCGAACGGGTCGGGCACATCGGTCAGCGGACGCTGCAGGTGCGGTTCCAGCACATCGTGGTTGGGCACGTTGTCGGGCAGCTTGCGCATGCCGTCCATGTCGTCGGACACGCAGATCAGCCGCGTCGGCACGCGGAAATCGGTGAGCACATGGAAAGCGTGGCGCACCATGGTCGTGCGCACCACCTCGCCAAAGGTGCCGATGTGCGGCAGGCCGGACGGGCCATAGCCGGTCTCGAACACCACCGCCTCGCCCGCCGGCTTGGGATGGCGCCCCATCCGCTCGAGCAGCAGGCGCGCCTGCTCGAACGGCCAGGCGCGGGCAGTTGTGGCAAGGGTTGCGGGCGTGGACATGGCGGACCGTGGCTAGCGTTGACCCGGGCCACCTAGTGCGCAAGGGCAGCCCCGTCAAAGCGAACCAGGGAGCGCGGGCTTCCAAGCCCGCAGCACGACGGCTTGGGACGCGATTCGGGTCCGCAGGCCGCCGGTCCGGACCGTCCCGGTTGAACCGGCGTATGTAGGGTGCTACATACGGTGGATGCCCAGCGTTTCGATGCGTGATCTTCAGAAAATGTCCGAAAGCCGTATCGCGAGCTTTGATGGACCCGTGGCGGTCAAGTCGGGGGATCGGACGATCGCCTTCCTGACCCCCGTCCGCCCGGCGGACCCGGCACATCTGCACGCGTTCGAGCGGGCGGTTGCCGAGTACTGGCGTGACAACCCGCTCGATGAGTCCGAACGTGCCACGCTGGACGCATGGGGACTGGCGGACTTGCCCCTTCCGAAATCCGGCTGATGGGCGGTGCGTCCACCCGCGCCCATCCTCGTCGTCGACACATCCATCCTGCTGTCCACCCTCGTCGGCCGCAGCACAGGCTGGATTGCGCATGTCGGCACCCATCGTTCGCTGATCACCACCGCGCGTGCCGAGGTGGGATGCCGCAGGCGGCTCGCCCTCGGTCTGGGACGACCTGACCTCATGCACCTGGTCGATGCGCTGCTCGCCATCGTGGCCGTCCGCCCCGCTGGTTCGGAAGCATCCCTGGACGTCGCCGCAAGCGTGCTCAGGGACACCGTGCCGTCTCGCAACGGGTCGGCCGCCGACGCGCACCTGGTCGTTGCCGCCTGGGCCTATGACGCAGACATCTGGTCGCATGATCGCGATTACGCTGGCACCGGCGTTCCCAGCTGGTCTTCCATCAACCTGCTCCGCGCGCTCATTCCCGCGCAGTGATGCCCCCCCGGAGCGCGGGCTTCCAGGCCCGCACCCTTCTGCCGATATCGAGGAAAAGCGGGCCTGGAAGCCCGCGCTCCGTCGTCAGCTCTGCATGGTCCAGCCGTCCACCCCCTTGGCGGCTTCGCGGATCGCTT
>DBAV01000040.1 GCA_002291875.1 Hyphomonadaceae bacterium UBA1001 | reverse complement strand
GTAGTACATGTCGAACTCGACCGGATGCGGATGGGTCTCGAAGCGGTCCACCTCTTCCAGCTTGAGCGCGATGTAGGCGTTGATGAAGTCGTCATCCATCACGCCGCCCTTCTTCAGGAAGCCGCGATTGGCATCCAGCGACATCAGGGCCTCGCGCAGGCTGGCGCAGACGTGCGGGATGCCCTTCAGCTCTTCGGGCGGCAGGTCATAGAGGTCCTTGTCCATCGGATCGCCCGGATGGATGCGGTTCTCGATGCCATCCAGCCCCGCCATGAACAGCGCCACATAGGTCAGATACATGTTGCCGGCCGGGTCGGGGAAGCGGGTCTCGATCCGCTTGCCCTTGGCCGACGGCACGAAGGGGATGCGGATCGAAGCCGAGCGGTTGCGTGCCGAATAGGCCAGCAGCACCGGCGCCTCATAACCGGGCACCAGACGCTTGTAGCTGTTGGTGGTCGAGTTGGCGAAGGCGTTGATCGCCTTGGCATGCTTGATGATGCCGCCAATGTAGAACAGGCAGGTTTCCGACAGGTCGGCATAGCCCGAACCGGCAAACAGGTTCTGGCCGTCCTTCCAGATCGACTGGTGGACGTGCATCCCCGAGCCATTGTCCTTGAAATAGGGCTTGGGCATGAAGGTGGCGGTCTTGCCATACTGGGCCGCCACATTGTGGATGATGTACTTGTAGAGGTTCATGTTGTCGGCCATCTGCACCAGCGTGCTGAATTTCAGGCCGAGTTCATGCTGGGCAGGCGCAACCTCGTGGTGGTGCTTTTCAGGGTTCAGGCCGATCTCGCCCATGATCTGCAGCATCTCGCCGCGCAGGTCCTGGCCCGAATCGATCGGCGGAACGGGGAAATACCCCCCCTTCGGCCCCGGCCGGTGGCCCATATTGCCGCCCTCATAGGGCTTGTTGGTGTTGAACGGCAGCTCGGTGGAATCAAAGCTGTATCCGGTGTTGTGCGGATCGGTGGACCAGCGCACATCGTCGAACACGAAGAACTCGGCCTCGGGGCCGAAATAGGCGGTGTCGCCGATGCCCGTCTGGCGCAGCCAGGCCTCGGCCTTCTTGGCGATCGAGCGCGGATCGCGGTTGTAGGGCGACTTGGTGCCCGGCTCGAGGATGTCGCAGAAGAGGGCCAGGGTGGTCTGCTGGTAGAACGGGTCGATATGGGCGCCCGCCGGATCGGGCATCAGCACCATGTCGGACTCGTTGATCGCCTTCCAGCCCGAGATCGACGAGCCGTCGAACATCGACCCGTCGGCAAAGAAGCTGTCGTCGACCATGCCGACGTCGAAGGTGACGTGCTGCATCTTGCCGCGCATGTCCGTGAAGCGCAGGTCGACATACTGCACTTCCTGGTCCTTGATCATCTTCAGGATTTCGTCCGACATCGTTTTCCCCTGTGAGAATGCCGGGCACGCGGGTGCGGGCCCGTGGATGGTTGGTCTGGTGTCGCGAGGGTTCAGACCGCCTGTGCGCCGGTTTCGCCGGTCCGGATGCGGATGACCGCGCCCACATCGGTCACGAAAATCTTGCCGTCACCGATCTTGCCGGTGCGGGCGGCGGCCTGGATGGCCTCGAGGGCGGCGTCGAGCTGTTCGTCGGCGACCACCACCTCGATCTTCAGCTTGGGCAGGAAATCGACCACGTATTCCGCGCCACGGTAAAGCTCGGTGTGGCCCTTCTGGCGCCCGAACCCCTTGGCCTCGATCACGGTCATGCCCTGCAGGCCGATGGCCTGGAGGGCCTCCTTGACCTCGTCGAGCTTGAAAGGCTTGATCACCGCCTCGATCTTCTTCATCGCGTCCGACCCTCCGACCCCGCGGCAGCTCTGCGGGGACCCATGCCTTCCGTGCGAACCGTCTCGGGCCCGCCCGGTCAACCTCTGGCACGGCAGCAGGGGGCGCCGCCAGTGGGGTTGCCGCATTGTGAGGCACCACTGCCTTGCCGTGCGGCGCGCACCTGTCCACCGCCGCGGGGTCTGGACCTGCGGGCGGCTGGCGGGGCATGGGCGCAGCAGGGCGAACAGTGACGGGGAAACGCCGGGCGATGCGCACGACTGCAAACATGCCGGTGCTGGTCGGTGTCGGTCAGTACACCCACCGCGGACCCGCGCCGATGGGGCCGCGGCCGCTGATGGCGCGCGCCGTCCGCGCCGCGCTGGAGGATGCCCGCGTGGGCGGCGCCTGCGTCGACACCATTGCGGTGGTCGGCTTCACCATCGATGCACCCGGCACCGCGGGCCTGCCCATCCCGCGCCTGACCTGTGCGCCGGCGGCCGTGGCGCAGGACATCGGCGCCGCCCCGCGTTCGCTGATGATCACCCACATGGGCGGCAATACCCCCCAATGGCTGGTGAACCGGGCATGCGAAGCGATCGCGGCCGGCGAAAGCGAATGCACGCTGATCACCGGCGCCGAATTCCTGGGCGGGCTGACTTCGGCCATGCGTTCAGGGCATGACTTCGACGATTGGGGCGGCGGACCGGATGGCAAGGCCGAACTGGTGGGCGACCCGCGCCCCGGCTCGACGCCTCACGAGGCCGACCACGGCCTTGATCTGCCGGTCAATGTCTATCCCCTCTTCGAAGCGGCGCTGCGGGCGCGCCGCGGGACCGACTGGCCCACGCACATGGCGCGCATCGGACGGGTGTTCGCCGGCTTTACCCGTACCGCCAGCCAGAACCCCCACGCCTGGTTCGGCACCATCCGCACGCCCGAGGAACTGGTCACGGAAGGACCGGACAACCGGATGATCGGTTTTCCGTACACCAAATACCTCAATTCGATCATCGCGGTCGATCAGGCCGCCGCCCTTGTGGTCATGAGCACCCGGGCCGCCGATGCCGCCGGCGTGCCCCAGGATCGGCGCGTTTACCTGCACGGCTGCGCAGACGCCCACGACAACTGGAATCCGCTGGACCGGGTGGACTATTGGTCCTCGCCGGCCATTGCGGCCGTCGGCAGGCACACGCTCGAGCCCGCCGGCCACGCCATCTCGGACATCGACCTGTTCGACATCTATTCGTGCTTTCCGTGCGCGGTCGAGATCGCCTGCGACGCGCTGGGCCTGGATTTCGAGGACCCGCGCGGGCTGACCGTGACGGGCGGGCTGCCCTATGCCGGTGGGCCGGGCAACAATTATGTCACCCATTCGATCGCCCGGATGGTCACGCGCCTGCGTGCCCGCCCCGGCAGCCTTGGCCTGGTCACCGCCAATGGCTGGTTCCTGACCAAGCATTCGGCGGGCCTTTATTCCACCACCCCGCGCGAGGGCGCATGGGCGCGCGTGCCTGCGTCCGCGACCCAGGCGCTGGTCGATGCGCGCCCCGGCCCGCCCACGACCGAAGACCCCGAGGGTGCGGCCACCATCGAGACGGCCACGGTGATCCATGGCCGCAAGGGACCTGTGCGCGGCATCGTCATCGGCCGCGACGCCGATGGGCGCCGCTTCGTGGCCAATACCGACCTTGACGCCGCCACCCTGGCCCGGCTGACAGCCGAAGACGCGGTGGGTGCGGCCGGCAGCGTCGCGCGCGACGAGGCCAGTGGCCTGAACCGCTTTGTCTTTGCACCATGACCGCGCCCGACCGCCTGTTCCTGGTGCGCCATGCCGAACCCGCCGGCCAATGGGGCGATGTTGCCGACCCCGGCCTTTCGGCCAACGGGCGGGCGCAGGCAGCCGCTGCCGGCGCGGCCCTGCAGGCGCACGCCCCCGCCCTTGTGCTGTGCTCTCCGCTCGCCCGCTGCCGCGAGACCGCCGCCGGCCTCATCGGGGCCCTCGATGCAGCGCCCGCGCTGCGGATCGAGCCCAAGGTCGCGGAAATCCCGGTGCCGGACGGCATAGCCGACCGCCGCGCCTGGCTGGCCGACACCCTGGTCACCCCGCTCGATGCGCTGGACCCGGCGGTCCTTGGATGGGCGAACGCCGCCCGTGCCACGGTCGAGGCTGCGCCCGCCGGATCGGTCATCTGCAGCCACTTCGTCGCCATCAATGCGGTGGTCGCCCTGGTGGGGGGCGCACGACACCTGCACGCCTTCGACCCCGCGCACGCCAGCATCACCGTCCTGGGCCGATCACAGGGGCGCCTGCACATCGAGGCGCTCGGCGCGCAGGCCACCATGCGGCTGACCTGAGCACGGCCCGCCATGTCAGCCCCCCCTCGCCCCGTCTTCACCGCTGCCCAGATGGCGCAGGCGGATGCGCGTGCAATCGAGGGGGGCATCGATGGCTATGACCTGATGCTGGCGGCCGGTGCGGCGGTGGCCCACGAGATCCATCGACGCTGGCCCGCCCATCCTGTCGTGATCGCCTGCGGTTCGGGCGGCAATGGCGGGGATGGCCTGGTCGCCGCGCGGGCGCTCGAAGGGCTGGGCCATGCGGTGCGGTTGGTGGCCCTTCGGCCTGCGGGCCGTGCCGATGTGGCCGCAGCGCATCGTGACTGGAAGGGCGAAACCCAGGCGCCGGCGGCACTCGATGCGCTGGTGCGGGCCTGCGTGACCCCGCCCGTCCTGGTGGATGCCCTGCTGGGCACGGGGATGTCGCGCCCCCTGTCCGGTGCGCTGGAGGCCGTGCTGCAAAGCCTGAGCGCGCTGCACTCCGAAGGGCTGGCCACGGCCCTGGTGTCGGTTGACCTGCCTTCGGGCCTCGACGCGGACGGTGCCGCCGCGCCGACGGCAAACCAGCTTGCCGCCGATCTGACGGTGGCCTTCCATGCCCACAAGCCCGCTCATCTGCTGGCGCCCCACCGCAGCCTGTGCGGTGAGGTCGTGATCCACCCCATCGGCCTTCCGGGCGACAGCGCGCAGGCGGTGGGCGTGCAGTGGTGGCTGAACGAACCGCGCTTGTGGGCCCGTGCCCTGCCCGTCCCCAACGACACCACGCACAAGCACACCCGCGGCAAGGTGGCGGTCTGGGCCAGCGGCCCGGGTGGACAGGGCGCGCTGACCTTGGGCGCGCCCAGGCTGGCCGCCCTTGCGGCCGCGCGCGCAGGCTCGGGTTGGACCAGCCTTGTGGGCGACGCCGGGGACTGGCCCGACCTCGCGTCCTCGATCGCCAGCCTGGCGGGCCTGCCGGCCAGTCTGCTGGTGCGGTTTCACCACGACGCCCAGGCGCTGGCGGACGAATTCGCCCGACATTCGGCCTGTGTGGTCGGCCCGTCTGCGGGCACCCATGCCCGCCGCGCCGCGCTCGTGGCGCTGGAACACGCCCCGGCCTGCGTGCTCGACGCCGATGCGCTCTCGGCCTTTGCCGGTGACCCCGACACCCTGTTCGGTGCGCTGGCGCTGCACCGCGAGCGCACCGGCGATGCGGCGGTCCTGACGCCGCATGCGGGCGAGTTCGCGCGGCTGTTTGCCGACCTGACGGCGCTGGCGCCACTGGAGCGCGCTCTGGCCGCCGCCCGGAGGTCGGGCGCTGTCGTCGTGCTGAAGGGGGCGAGCACCCTGATCGCCACGCCCGAGGGTCAGGGACGGCTGAACGCGCACGCCGCGCCCTGGCTGGCCAGCGCCGGCACCGGTGATGTGCTGGCCGGCGTGGTGGCATCGCTGATGGCACAGGGCATGACCCCCTTCGATGCCGCCAGCGCCGGGGTCTGGGTGCACGGCGAGGCAGGGCGGTCCATCGGGAGGGGCCTGATCGCCGACGACCTGCCGGGCGCACTTGCATCGGCCTTCGCCACAGCAATCGAGGTCGGCGGGTCCTGACCGCGCCCCGGGCACCGCCCCGCAAGGGGATGGATTTCTGCTGCCGAGGCGCTATCGGTCGGCAGCAGGGCCGGAGGGAACACATGCTGGAATGGCTGGACGCACCCGACAATGTACTGGCGGCGGCGCTGCGCGGCCAGGTGGCCCCAACCGATGCCGACGAGCTCTACCAGTCGCTCGAGAACCGCTTCGAGGCCGGCTTCGAACACGTTGCCATCATGCTCGACATCTCGGAAGCCATCGGCTTTGGGGCGGCATGGTTCGATGTCGAACGCGCCTGGCTGCCCCGACTCGCAGGCCAGAGGCGGGACATTTCCCGCTATGCGCTGGTGACCGACGACCCGGTCTGGCGACGCCAGGCCCTGCGCGGCGCGGCTGGCATGGGCGAGGTTCGGGTCTTTCACGCCAGGCAGCGCCAGGAGGCACTCGCTTGGGCGGCCGGCCAGGGCGAACGGATGGCGGGCGGGCTGTAGGACGCCCGCTGCAACCGGCAACACGGCCCCGGCGCTTGGACCCTCAGGCGGGACATGGTCGGAGTAGCTGGATTCGAACCAACGACCTCTTGCTCCCGAAGCAAGCGCTCTACCAGGCTGAGCTATACTCCGAACTCTGGGGAGCGGTGGCTCTAGCGTGCACGCCGGCGCGGCGCAAGGTCGGCCGGTGTGTCGCGGCTTCAGCCGAACGCAGCAGGCCCGCCTTGCGCGCCGCGGGGCGCTGCGCTATCCGCACGCCTCCGTTGGGGTGTCGCCAAGCGGTAAGGCAGCGGTTTTTGGTACCGCCATTCCTAGGTTCGAATCCTAGCACCCCAGCCACCCATCTCCCGCCGCCCTTTTCCGTTACCGCATGCACGCGCCCCGAGGACCGGCTGCGACTGCAGGGCGCGTGGCGCGGCGCCTTGTTCTCACTCCTCCTCGCGCCGGGCGCCATCCAGGGTCCGGCGGAGCGCGTCGGCACGCAGGGTGTCGCGCTGTCTTTCAGCCCGCGTGCGCCCGAACTTTGCGCGGTTGGTGGCGGCCTGCGCCTCCTTCTCGGCGCGAGCCCTCGCCTTTCGCACCCGCGAAAGGTGGGTCACCACGGCCGTGGGCGGCTGGGCGGGCGGGTCGGCCATGGCATGTGCCCCACAGAAAACGGGTCCGGACAGGCGAACGGCCGCCCCGGTGGGACGGCCGCCGCACAAGGTCGATGATCGACCGATCAGGCCGCGCGCTTGGCCAGCGACGCGGTCAGCTTGGCGCGGGCCTCGGTCTGCTCGCAGTTTTCCACCGCAGCCAGCTCGCGTGCCATGCGATCCAGCGCGCTCTCGAACAGCTGACGCTCGGAATAGGACTGCTCGGGCTGGTCACCGGGGCGGTAGAGGTCGCGCACGACCTCGGCGATCTGGACCAGATTGCCCGAATTGATCTTGGCCTCGTATTCCTGGGCGCGGCGCGACCACATGGTGCGCTTGATGCGCGCGCGGCCGCCGAGGGTTCGCACCGCCTCTTCGACGACGGTGGACGAGGCGAGCTGGCGCATGCCCGAGCTGGCCGCCTTGGACGTGGGGACGCGCAGGGTCATGCGGTCCTGCTGGAAGGTGATGACATACAGTTCGACGGTGTGTCCGGCGACCGTCTGGGTCTCGATGCCGACGATCTTGCCCACGCCGTGGGCAGGATAGACGATATGATCGTCCGGCTTGAACGCGTGCGTTTTCTTTTCTGTCATCACCCAGTCTGCTCCAAGCAATCAGGCGAGGGCGGCTGGACGCGCTGGGCGCGCACGGCCGTCACTCGGAACACGGACCATGAATTGCGGCCCCGGAGGGGACCGCCGGGATGGGCGGCGGAATGGCGGCTGGACAGGGACGGAGCGGAAATGCGGTCGACCTGTGCGCAACGTGCTCCGTTCCGAACCCGGGTATGGTGCTACCACAAAACCATGGTGAGAGGAAGGGGCAACGGCCCGCGGCGCACAGCGCGACTCCGCCGGGGTCCGATCAGATGCCCTTGCCGGGGGCGGGGCTGAAATACTTTTCGAACTTGCCGGTCTCGCGCGCGAAGTCCTCGCGGTCGTCGGGGGGCGTGCCCTTGACGGTGATGTTGGGCCACACCTTGGCGTACTCGGTGTTGATGCGCAGCCACTTGCCGTCGGGTGCGTCTTCGGTGTCCGGCTTGATGGCGTCGACCGGACATTCGGGCTCGCACACACCGCAGTCGATGCATTCGTCGGGATGGATGACCAGGAAGTTCTCGCCCTCATAGAAGCAGTCGACGGGGCAGACCTCGACGCAATCCATGTACTTGCACTTCACGCAGGCGTCGGTGACGATGTAGGTCATGGACTCCAACCCAAGGCGGACCGCTGCCGGCCCGGCCGGTTCCCGCTCCGGCCCGCGTTGCCTAGAGGCGCGCGCGCGCCATCGTCAAGCGTGCGACACCCTGCGCGGACCCGATGCCGCATGATGCGACGACTTTTCCGGCCGTGGCGAACGCAATCGGCTTGCGCAGGCGCTTGGATCGCTGCCAAGGTGGCCCACCCGTCCCAGGAGCCCGGCATGACCCGGTTCAATCCATCCGCCAGAGTGTCCTGCGCAAGGGTTTGGTCACCGCGAGGACCGGCGGGCATCCTCGTGGGCCTTGTGCTCGGGGCCATGCTGGCGTGGCCGGCGGCGGCGGTCCCTGGATCGATGCTGGACCGGCAGGGACGGGGCGACACGGCTGTCGAGGTCCGCCTCGAGCACGAACAGGATGTCGAGGGCATCTTCAACATCCTGACAGAGAACCATCCCGGCATGGTCGATGCCGACAATCCGGGATTTGCCAAGACGCTGGAACGGGCGCGGCGGGCAGCGCTCGCGCGCACGCCCAGGGTCAGCACGCCCGCCGCCGCCCAGTTCTCGCTGATGGGCATGATCGTCACCATCGGTGATGCCCACACTTCGGTGGGGCGCAGCGGGTCGGTGCCCCCGATCCAGCGCTGGCCGGGCTGGCAGGTCGGCTGGCGCGGCGAAGCCCCGGTGGTGTCGGGCACCCGTCCGGGCGCCAGCATTGCAGGCGCCAGGGTGCTGGACTGCGACGGGCGGACCCTGGAGCAATGGGCCCGCACCGACGTGATGCCCTGGGACGACACATTCCTGGACGCCAGCGACCTGCGGCCGGCGATGACCGAGGTCCTGTTCGACCGCGGCAATCCGTTCCGCACCGTGCCCCGGTCCTGTCGGCTGGAGCTGGCGACCGGCCGTGTGATCGACCATCGCCTCCAATGGGTGCCGCCTGTCCCGGGTGGCGCCGGGTTCGGCCCGTCCTGGTTCTCGACCGATCGGGCCAAAATGGTCGAGCACACGCCCGCCGTGTTCGTGATACGGATCCCGTCCTTTTCCGCCTCCCGCGATGAGTCGGTTGAGGATCTGGTGCGTGAGACCCGGCGTCGGCATGCCGAACTGGCCAATGCACGCACCCTCGTTCTGGACCTGAGGGGCAATCCGGGCGGCGAGGACCGGACCATGGCGTCTCTGCTGGCAGCCACGGTCGGTAACCGTCCCGAAATCGCCTGTGTCCTTCTGGCACCCCAGCCCACCGGTTTTCGCATCACGCGCGAGAATGTGCTGGCGCTGTCGGACCGGTCGCGCGGCAGCCAGCCCATGGTGTCCGCGACGCTGCGGATCATCGCCACGCTGATGGCCGACGGCCTCGACGAGAGCGAGGCCACCGGTGCGTTGAACGAGGATGCCAGCCCGCTGCTGCAGGTCAACGTCAACCGTCACCAGCCACCCGGCCGCCAGCGTGTGGTGGCGGTGACGGATGCGAACTGCCGCAGCGCGTGCCTGATGTTCATGACCTATCTGCGCCTGCTGCCGGACCTGGTGCATGTGGGCATGCCGACCCCGTTCGAGGCGCGCTATGCCAATCCCGTTCGCGCGGAACTGCCCAGCGGGCGTGTGCTGACCTATTCCACGGTGGTGTTCCGCACGCGCTTCTGGCCCGAAGAGGTGTTCATGCCGACCGTGCCGCTGGATTTCGGCCCACGGGGTGCGGCGGGTGCGTTTTTCGAGCCGGCGCGCGAAGGCGCGACCCAGCCCCCCCTGGCCTATGACCGCGGTGGCCGCCCTGACCGCACCATCGAGCGCGTGTTCGAGCTGATCGGCGAGGCGCCCGATGGCTGACAGCCAGCCATCACCCATCCAGCGGCCGCCGACCGGTGCACGCAGGGTGGACCCCCGCAGCATCTTCACGCCCGAGGAATGGGCCGAGCTGACCCATCCGTCCCGGATCATGGGAATGGCGCTGGTCGTGCATTGCTGGGGGCTGATCGCACTGGCGGTCTGGCTTCATGTCGCCTTTCCCAATCCGCTGACCTGGCTGGTGGCGGTGATGGTGGTCGGCGGGCGCCAGCTGGGTCTGGCCATCCTGATGCACGAGGCGGCCCACGCCAACCTGTCGCGCGATCCGCGCTTGAATGCCCTCTTGGGCCAATGGTTCTGCGCAGCGCCGGTTGGCGCCGACCTTTGGGCCTATCGACCCTATCACCTGCGCCACCACCGCTTCACACAGGGCCCGGACGACCCTGATCTGGGCCTGTCGGCCGCCTTTCCGACCTCGCGCGCGTCGCTGGCCCGCAAGATCATCCGCGATCTGACCGGCCAGACCTTCTTCAAGCAGCGCATGGGCCTGATCGCCGCGCTGTGGCGCTCGCGCGGCGAACCCCGGGCCGAGCGTCCGCAGGCCGTGACGGCAGCCCGCACGGGTGCGGCGCGCTTTCTGGCGGTGAACACGGGACTGGCGATGGTGTTCGTGGCCACAGGCGCAGGCTGGGCCTTCATCACCGTCTGGCTGGTGGCGATGGCGACCTGGTTTCCGCTGGTGACGCGGCTGCGCAATATCGGCGAGCATGCTGTGGTCGGTCCGGCCGATGATCCCTTCCGCCATGCCCGCACCGTCCACGCCAACCCGATCGAGCGGCTGCTGGTCGCACCCTATTGGGTGCACCATCACACCCTGCACCATCTGTGGATGTATCTGCCCTGCTGGCGGCTGGATCGCGCATGGCGCCTGATCGAGGCCAAGCGGCTGGACGAGCGCTTTGAAACCGCCAGCGGCTATCTGGACGTGCTGCGGCGCGCCACCACCCATCCGGGCGGGCGGGTCAACGCGGGGGGACCTGCGCGGGCATGATCGCCGACAAGGCTGGCTTCATCCGCGCCAACACCCGCCTGATGGCCGTGCCGCACGCGCCCGAAATCCATCTGCATCTGGCAACAGAGCTTGTCCCGTTGTGGCAGGCCACCGAAGAGGACGTGGCGGCACAGGGCCTGCCCCCACCCTTCTGGGCCTTCGCATGGGCGGGCGGGCAGGCCTTGGCGCGGCATATCCTCGACGCGCCGGATCTGGTCCGCGGTCGGCGTGTGCTGGATTTCGCCGCCGGGTCGGGACTGGTCGGCATCGCTGCTGCGCGGGCCGGGGCAATGCACGTGCTTGCAATTGAACTCGATCCCTTCGCGATCGAGGCCATTGCATTGAACGCGCAGGCCAACGGCGTCACCATCGAGACGATCCAGGCAGACCTGACCACCAGGCCGCCGCCGCAGCAGGACACGGTGCTGGTGGGCGACGCCTTCTATGAGCGCGAGCTGGCCAGCGCTGTCCTGCCCTGGCTGCGATCGCTTGCGGCCCGCGGCGCGGACGTGCTGATCGGTGATCCCGGCCGCAGCTGGCTGCCCCGGAAGGCCTTGGTCGAGGTGGCATGTTATGAGGTGCCCACCACGCGCGAGCTCGAGGATTGCGAAATCAAGCGCACGCGCGTGTGGCGCCTGGCCGCCACCGCTTGAAGGGCCCATCCAGCATGAAACTTCGCCGCGCCGCCATCGTCTCGCCCGTCCGCACCCCGGTCGGGCGCTTTCTGGGAGCCCTGACCGCGCTGGGCGCCGAGGACCTTGCGGCATTGGCGGTCAAGGCAGTGGTCGAACGCACGCGGATCGACCCTTCCGTGATCGGCGATGTGATCTTTGCGCAGGGCTATGGGAATGGCGAGGCACCGGCCATCGGCCGATGGGCGGCGTTGGCGGCGGGGCTTCCGATCGAAGTGCCCGGCATGATGCTCGACAGGCGCTGCGGGTCGGGCCTGCAGGCGGTCATCAATGCGGCGATGATGGTGCAGACCGGCGTGGCTGACGTGGTGATGGCCGGTGGCGCCGAGAGCATGTCGAACGCCGAATTCTACACGACTGCCATGCGCGGCGGCCAGAAATCCGGTGCGGTGACACTTCATGACCGGCTGGAACGCGGGCGCGTCCGTTCGCAGCCCGAGGCACGCTTCGGGCGCATCTCGGGCATGATCGAGACGGCCGAGAATGTGGGACGTGCGTGTGGGATCACGCGCGAGGATGCCGACGCCCTGGCCGCGGAAAGCCATCGCCGGGCAGCCGCGGCGTGGGCGCGCGGGGCCTTCGAGGCCGAACTGGTCCCGGTGCCCGTGCCCCAGCGGCGCGGCGAGCCCGTCCTGATGACGCGCGACGAAGGGGTTCGCGATGACGTGACGGCGCAGGGCCTGGCGGCGCTGAAGCCGATCCTTGCGGGCGGGCAGGTCACCGCGGGCAATGCCAGCCAGCAGAACGACGCGGCGGCAGCGTGCCTCGTCGTCGCCGAAGACGCCCTGCCGCGACTGGGCCTGGAACCGCTGGGCTTTCTGAACGGCTGGGCCGTCGCCGGCTGTCATCCCGCAACGATGGGCCTTGGTCCGGTCCCGGCCGTCGAGTGGCTGTTCGCGCGAACGGGTCTGGGCTGGGACGACATCGACCTGGTGGAATTGAACGAGGCCTTTGCGACCCAGGTGCTGGGCGTGCTGAAGGGTTGGGGCTGGGATGACCGCACCCGCCTGAACGTGAACGGGTCGGGGATTTCGCTGGGCCACCCGATCGGCGCGACGGGCGGGCGCATCCTGGCCACCCTGCTGCACGAGATGGCCCGCACCAGGGCGCGCCGCGGGCTCGTCACCATGTGCATCGGCGGCGGTCAGGGCATAGCGGCGGTGTTCGAGGCACCCTGATCGCGCCCGGTGCGGCGCAGTGCCGCCGCCGTGGCCAGCGCACCGACATAAAGGCACAGCGCGACGAAGTTGTTCGCCTGCATCAGCACGCTTTCCGAGGTCGCGAACACCATGACCGCGCACCAGACCGGCAGCGCCCAAAGCGCAACCCGGTCGCGCACGATGACCCTCAGCGCCGAAACCAGTGCTGCCGCCATGAAGCCTGTCACCAGCACCAGCCCCACTGCACCCAGCTCGAGCTGCGCATCCAGCCAGCCATTGTGCGCGGCCTTGGCCTCAAAGCCGATATCGCGCCAGATCCAGCCGATGGGCGCGTGCTGGTCGCCATGCCAGAAACCGCCATAGCCGTGGCCTGTCAGGGGGCGGTCGGCGATCCGTCGCTCGACCGCCTGCCAGATGTCCGCACGGCCGGTCAGGTCCATCTCACGCCCCAGCAGGCCCAGCAGCAGGTCCGGCGCGAAAGCGAGCAGCGCCGCCACGCCCGCCATTCCCACAAGGGCGCCATAGACCGTGAGGGCGGCAAAGGCCGGCCCGCGGCGGCACGCCAGCACGAACATCATGGCTGCCGTTCCGACGAGCGCAGCGGCCAGGCTGGTGGCGGACTCCGCCAGCAATATCATCACCAGGCACAGCGCCGCGCCCAGCCACCACGCCCATGCGCGGCGCGCACCCACCGAGGCGGCCAAGCAGGCCAGCATCCCCATCGCCATCACCGCGCCGGTCCGGTTCTTTTCAAGCCACGGGCCCGACCATGCTCCCGGATAGGCTTCCTGCATCTGCCCGACCGACGGCACCGCCAGCGCCAGAAGGATGGTCAGGACCGCCAGCCCGAGCACCACGCGCGCAACTAGGCGCACCAGCCGGGCAGGCTCGAAGCAGAAGGCCAGAAAGGCGGCACAGATCAGTGTGCCGGCCAGTGAAACCGACTGGGTCTTGGTCTCGCCCGGGGCGATCGACCAGCTGATCGAGGCAAAGGCCAGCACCGCCAGGGCGGCCAGGAGCATTGCCGGCGACGACAGAAAGGCGGTCTGGCGTGTGCCCAGCAACAGCCCGAAGGTCGCTGCTCCATACGCCGCCAGCCACCCCAGGACGACAACGGGGCCCATGCCCTCGCCGCCGACCTTCAGCAAAAGGCCCATGGGGGCTTCGCTGAGCAGGATCAGGACCACCAGCGCGCACGCGCCCTGCAGCGCGGCCGCCAGCCCGGATGGGTGCCGGATGGTGGAAAGGGTCGGCGTCAGCACCGGACGCACGGCATTCAGGGCCGCGGTCATGGCCTGTTCCGGGTCGGATGGACGCTCATGCGCGGGCACGCTGCACGAGCGATGCCGGAACCGTCAGGCAGCGCGGGCTGTCCCGGACCCCAGAACCGTTTCGGCAATCTGGACCGCGTTCAGTGCGGCGCCCTTCAGCAATTGATCCCCGGCCACGAACAGGTCCAGCCCCCGATCCCCGAAGACCGGGTTGGCACGGATCCGGCCCACCTCGACCGCATCGGCGCCCGAGGCCGTCAGCGGCATGGGATAGGTGCGGCTCGAGGGGTCATCCACCAGCTTTACGCCGGCGGCCTCGGCCAGGACCTGACGCGCGCGGGCCACATCCACCGGGCGGGTCGTCTCAAGCGTGATCGCCTCGCAGTGGGTGCGCAGGGTGGGGATCCGGACGGCGGTGCACGACAGCGGCAGGTCAGCCAGCCCCATGATCTTGCGGGTCTCCCACGTCACCTTCATTTCCTCGCGCGTGTAGCCATTCTCCTGGAAGGCATCGATCTGGGGGATGACGTTGAACGGCAGAGGGTGGGCAAACACCGACGCCGTCGGCACACCACCCGCCGCCCAGGCACGCAGGCCCTGTTCCAGCTCTTCCATCCCCTCCTGGCCCGCGCCCGAGGCGGCCTGATAGGTCGAGACGATCACCCGCTCCAGCCCGAAGGCGGCATGAAGCGGCGCCAGCGCGACCACGGCGATCGCGGTGGTACAGTTCGGATTGGCGATCAGGCGTGCGCCCACGGCCGCCGAGGCATTCACCTCGGGCACCACCAGGGGCACGTCTGCTTCCAGCCGCAAGGCACTCGAATTGTCGATCACCAGCGCGCCGCGCGCGGCCAGCGCACGGGCGTGCGCCTTGGCAAAGTCGCCTGACACCGCCAGCAGGGCGACATCACAGGCCCCGGCCGCCTCCTCGGTGAACGCCTCGATCGAAAGATCGCCGAACGGGGTGGACATCACGCGGCCAGCCGACCGCCCCGAAGCGAACAGCCTCAGCCGGCGCACCGGAAATCCGCGCCGGTGCAGCACATCGACCATCTCGCGTCCGACCGCACCGGTCGCACCCACAATGGCAACTTCGAGAGGCTGCATGGCGCGTCCTTTTCCTTGGTTCCAGGTCGTCAGGAATAGAGCAGCGTCAGGGTCTCGGCGATGCAGGCCGGGCGTTCGGCGCCCTCGACCTCGATGGTGCATTCCATGGTCAGCTGGAGCCCGCCGGCGCGCGGCTCGACCGCCAGCAGCTTCTGGCGCAGCCGGACCTTTGATCCGACCGGCACCATCGAGGTGAAACGCACCTTGTTCAGCCCGTAATTGATCCCGCGCGAAACACCCTTCACGCGCATCACCTCCGCGCCCAGCATCGGCAGCAGCGACAGGGTCAGAAAGCCGTGCGCGATCGGACCGCCCATCTCGCGCGTGGCGCGCTCGACATCGACATGGATCCACTGATGGTCACCGGTCGCCTCGGCGAACTGGTTGACCCGCTCTTGGTCAATGGTGTGCCAACCCGAGATACCGATCACTTGTCCTGCCAGGTCCGAAAGCTCACCGAATTCGATCTCGCGCACGCCGCCTCTCCCTCGTGTGGTCATGGATTTGCGGCTGGCGGTCTAGGTCCGGCGGCCTGCCCTGTCCAGCCATCGGTAGCGTGCCGTCCCGCCGCCCGCATTGCTCAGATGCCGCTTGCATGTGCAGCAGCACGGGCCCTACGCCTGTCGATTGGGCAATCGGCACCTTGCGCGCAAGGATGGGCGGAAGGGCTGTTGCAGCGCAGCAACGCTCGTGGTTACCCATCCTTAAGTGGTTCCGGCGTGCTTGGGGACGCTGTAAGGGACGCACGGGGCGTGCGGAGATCACCGCGCGCCGGGGGCGCCCCACAAGGAGGGGAACACATGAAAGCTGTATCCGGTCTCGCGCTGTTCGGCGCGCTCGCCCTCACGGCCGTTCCGGCCCAGGCGCAGGAAGAAGGCTCGCCGCACGCATTTTCTGGCAATGTCGCGCTGACGTCGGATTATGTCTATCGCGGCATCAGCCAGTCCAATGGCGGCATCGCCCTCCAGGGCGGGTTCGATTACACGCACGAGTCGGGCTTTTATGCCGGCACCTGGGCGTCCAGCGTGGACTTCAACCCCAACACCAATCTCGAGGTCGACATCTATGGCGGGCTGCGGACCGCCGTGGGCGGCATCGACCTCGATGTCGGCGTGGTGGCCTACATCTACCCCGACAATGAATCGAACTTCGATTACGTCGAAGGGTATGTCGAGGCGTCGCACACCTATGACAGCGGCCTGCGCCTTGGCGTGGCGACCTTCGTGTCCCCCGAATTCTTCGGAGAGACGGGTTTCGCCTGGTATGTCGAGGGCAATGCTGCGCTGCCGGTCAATGACGTGCTCAGCGTGTCGGGCGCCGTCGGCTTTCAGGATGTCGAGGGTGGCGTGACCGTCAACGACGACAGCTACACCACCTGGAACCTGGGCGGCACGCTGGCGCTGGCGGGCTTTGCGCTGGACCTGCGCTATCATGACAGCACCATCGACGAGAATGACCTCCAG
>DBAV01000061.1:21727-21938 GCA_002291875.1 Hyphomonadaceae bacterium UBA1001 | reverse complement strand
GTTGATCGCGCCCAGGATCGAGCTGATCCCGGCGATGTGCAGCGACAGGATCACAAGGTCGAACGCCGGGCCGGAATGGCCTGTGGTAGAGAGCGGCGGATACATCACCCATCCGCCCCCGAAGCCGTTCGTCCCGGCACCCGGCACGAACATCGAGATGGTCATCAGGATGAACGAGAAGGGCAGGATCCAGAAGCTGATATTGTTCATG
>DBAV01000061.1:0-21388 GCA_002291875.1 Hyphomonadaceae bacterium UBA1001 | reverse complement strand
GCGGGAACGCCATGTCCGGCGCCCCGATCATGATCGGCAGGAAATAGTTGCCAAAACCGCCGATCAGCGCAGGCATGACCATGAAGAAGATCATGATCAGCCCGTGCATCGTCACGATGACGTTGTAGTTGTGCGGATTGCCGAACATCGAGCCGGCTTCGCCGGTGAAGAACTGGATGCCCGGTTCTGCCAGCTCGAGGCGGATGATCCCCGACATGGCGCCACCCACAATGCCCGCGAACACCGCGAACACCAGGTACATCAGGCCGATGTCCTTGTGGTTGGTCGAATAGACCCACCGCTTCCAGTCCCAGAGGGACGGGCGGTGGTCGGCGTGATCATCGGTCACGTCGTGGGCGTGGGCCATGTTGGCGGCAGCGGCTTGGGCCATGGTATCGGTTCCGTCCGGATCAGAGTGCGGTTTCGGCGGTAGCGGTGGCGGCAGGACGCGCAGAGGTCGGCGTCACGGTCGCGGCGGGAGCAGCGTCGGCGGGGGTTACCGGGGCCGCAGCCGGCACCGGGGTCGCCGGCGTCGGCTCGACCGCCGCGATGCCCTGCTCGGCCTGGGTGCGGGCGACCCAGGCCTGGAATTCCTCGGGCGTGACGACCTTGACCTCGATCGGCATGTGCGCGTGGTCGATGCCGCAGATTTCACGGCACTGGCCATAGAAGGTGCCCGTCCGCTCGGCCTTGAACCAGGTCTCGTTGGCGCGACCGGGAATGGCGTCGGTCAGGACGAAGAAGGCCGGGATCGACCAGGCGTGGATCACGTCGTTGGCGGTCACCACGGCGCGCACGGTCGCACCCACCGGCACCACCAGCGGATTGTCGGTGCCCAACAGGCGTGGCTTGCCGGCGGCGGCGGCCTCGGCGTCCTCGAGCATGCGCGATTCCAGCAGGATGCCGCCATGGTCGGGATACTCGTATCCCCAGTACCACTGATAGCCCGTGACATTGATCGTCATGTCGACGTTCTGGGGGATCCGGCTCTCGAGATAGAGCAGGCGGAAGGACGGCACAGCGATGACGATCAGGATCAGGACGGGCACCACCGTCCACACCACTTCGACCAGCACATTGTGCGAGAACTTCTTGGGGACCGGGTTCGCCTTGGCATTGTAGCGGATCGCGACCCAAACCAGCAGCGCCAGCACAAAGATAGCGATGCCGAAAATGATCGGCAGCAGCAGGTTGTGGAAGGCATGGCCCTGCTCGGCGACGAAGGTGGCCGGCGGCTGCAGGCCAAGGCCGCCCGGAACAGGCTGGTCCGCCGATGCCGCGCCTGCGCCGGCCAGCGCCAACACGATTGCCCCGATCAATGTCTTCAAGGTCCAGACCTCCAACCCCCAACCAACGCGTGGTCACCCGACCGCCAGCGTGGCTGATCTTCTGCCTTGCGGTCGAAACGTCCCATCGGGCCCGCGCCGGCAAGGCCCTCTAGATACCGCATGGACGCCACAATTCCCGCCGCAAAATGCGCAACACGATGTCGCACGCCTGGCGCAGCCAGAGGGTCATCCAGCCCGCGCGCCTAGCATGGGTGCGGAGTGCGGCCAACCGCCCTGAGTGTGCCTCATTTGCGGAAACTGCAGAGGCGAACGCCTAGCCCGATGGGCAGGTCGCAAACCGGGTGCCGGCCAGGGCGACCACAACGCCGCCCGTCCCCGATGCGCGGATCTGCCAGTCGACCGTGCACGACCCCTCTTCGGCCCGCGCACCACACCGGAGCGAAAGCGCGGATGACGCCGCGCCTTCGCCCGTGCAGGCAAAGCCCTGAGCCTGGATTGCGGTCATCAGGTCCGCAAGGCTGGACCCCGGCGGGAACCGCTCACGCAGGGCGCGGGTGAAGGCCGCGTCGTCAGCGCCCAGCGGAACGGGGCCAGACGCCCCCGCCCATGGACGCGAATCGTCGGCGACCGATCCGGTGAACACCGGCGGCCCGGGATCGGTCTTGGGCACGCGCAGCGCCTGCGTTGCCGGATCCACATCCTCGCCGCTGACCGGCGCGCTGGCACAGCCCGTGACCGCCAATGCGAAAGCCGTGCCCACCACAAGACACCGCAGCGCACGGATCGGCCCTGTCATCGCCCGCCCTCGGTGGCACTGGCCGCAATCAGCTGCGAGGGTTCGAACCGATAGACCCGCGCGCAGAACTGGCATGTGGCGGTCACCAGCCCCTCGGGATCCAGCAATTGGTCGATCTCCTCGCGCGGATGACGACCCAGCAGCGCCTGAAGCCGCCCGCGCGAGCATGAACAGGCATCCAGCAGGGCGCCGGGGTCGCCAACCCGCAGCCCCTCTTCGTGGAACAGCCGGAAGGCCAGGCCCGCGCCGTCCAGCGCCGGGTCCAGCAATTCGTCGTCCCGCACCGAGTCGAACAGGATGCGCGCGCGCGACCAGTCCTCGTCGGTGTCCCCGCGCGCGGCGTCGCCGGCAACCCGCTGGATCAGGATGCCCCCGGCACGCCAGCCGTTTCCGTGGGTTGGGTCACCTGCCTGCCCGACGGCCAGCCGCAGCCGCGATGGCACCTGCTCGGACACCTCGAACCAGCGTTCGGCACACGCCGCCAGGCTGTCGCCGTCCAGCTCGGCAATGCCTTGGTAAAGCTCGAAATCAGGGCCCTGGTCGATGCTGAGCCGCAGTGCGCCGGCCCCCAGCAGCGCCCGCGGCGATGCGCGCGCGCCCATTGCCTCCACGCGTTCGGGCTGGTCGATCCGCAGCATGCCGCGCAGTGCACCGGACGAGCTGTACTCGGCCGCCAGCAGCCCGATCGGCCCCTCGCCCTCGGCCTGCACCATCAGGCGGCCATCGAACTTCATCGAGGCCCCGACCAGCGCCGCCAGCGCCAACGCCTCACCCAGCAGCGCGGCGGCCGCCGGCGGATAAGTGTGCCGGTTCAGGATCGGGTCGATGGTCTCGGGCCCCAGCCGCACCACACGGCCAGAAACGGGCGCCCCCTCCAGCACGAAGCCGCGGGTCAGGTCATCGGGGGCAGGGTTCACGTTCATGGGATCGATGTGGCCGCAGCCGCACGCCTTCGCAATGTGTGGCACTGGACACGCGCCCCGCCTGCCCGCACGCTGCCTACCTCAAGGGGGAGGCGGGATCATGGTGGCGACCCAGGGACATGAGGCCGTGGACGGGGCGCGGCGCGGCCATCTTGGCTTTCTGGTGGCCGGCGCCGCCGCGGTGCTGGTCGGGCGCTCGGGTATCCTTCTGACCCCGCTTCTGGTCAATGCCGGCGCCGTGCAGTTCGGCCTCGGCGCCGAGGCTGTCGGCACCTTCGCCTTTTTCGAGGTGCTGGTCGGAGTGCTGGCCGGCATCGTCGCCGGGCTGTGGATCCGCCATCTGGACCTGCGCCTGGCCGCGGTGGCGGCAGCGCTCTGGGTTGCCGGCTGGTATGGACTGACCGTCTTCGCTTGGGACCTCTGGAGCATGGTCGCCATGATCTCGGCGGGTGCAATCGGCGGGGGCGTCGTGTCTGCGGTGGGGTTCACCCTGCTGGCCCGAACACGCGACACCGACGCTGCGTTCGGCATCACCAATGCGGTCTGCGCAGCGTTCGCCGTGGTGTGCTTTCTGGTTCTGCCGCCCTTCGTCGCCGAATATCGCCTGATGGGCGTCTATCCGGTGCTGGCGGCGACCTGTGCCATCGCCGCGATGGTGATCCTGATGTCCCTGCCGGGCCCGGTGCAGGCCGTGGAGGCGGCGGCTGCCTCTTCTGCACCGGCACAGGCCCCGCCGGCAGGTCTTCTGGGGTTCACGCTGGCCGCTGCAGCGCTGACCGGGTTCAGCTCGGGCATTGGCGCGGTGTTTGTCGAGCCGGCCGCACGGGCACTGGGAATCTCGATCGAGCAGATGGCCCTGCCCTTCGCGGTGTCCGCGATCATGGGATTTCTGGGGGCCCTGCTCGCGCCCTGGTTCAGCGGAGTGATGGGCCGCCTTGGCGCGGCCCTCGTCGGCCTCGCCGCCCACACGGTGGGTTTTGTGGCCATCATCCTGACCACCGACGTGTCGGGGTTCTGGGTCGCGCTGGGGCTGGCCTTCGGCTGGGCGGCGTTCCAGGTCTATGCCGCCGCCGCAGCGGCCGAGGCCGATCCGTCGCGCACGACCATTGCCCTGCTGCCCGCAGCCCTGGGCCTGGGCTTCGCATTCGGGCCGCTGGTGGGTGGACAGATCGCCGTGCGCGCCTCGATGGACGCCACCATGATTGCCGGCATCGTCACGGGCCTGCTGGCCTTTGCGCTGATGCTGCCGGCGTTTGCCCAGGCGCGCCGGATGGCGGCCGGGCGGGCAGTGGCCTAGCCGCCCACGCCGGTGCCGCCCATGCACCAGGCCAGCACCGCCTTCTGGGCATGAATGCGGTTTTCGGCTTCCTGGAACACCGCCGACTGTGGCCCATCGATGACGTCGGCGGTCACCTCCTCGCCCCGGTGCGCGGGCAGGCAGTGCAGGAACACCGCACCGGGCTTGGCGCGGCGCATCAGGGCGCTGTCCACCTGATAGGGTGCCAGCGCCTGCATACGCTCGCGGGTGTCGGTGTCGCCCATCGAAACCCAGGTGTCCGCGACCACGCTGTCGGCACCGGCCGCCGCCTCGTGCGCGTCGTCGGTCAGGACGATGTCGCCGCCAGCCGCCCTTGCACGCGCGATCGCCTCCTTGTCGGGCCCGTAGATCACAGGGCTTGCAATCGCCAACTGAAAGCCGAACGCCGGCGCGGCGTGGATGAAGCTGGTGCAGACATTATTGCCATCGCCGATCCACGCGATGCGCGCGCCCTCGAGATTGATGCCGCGCTCCTCCAGGGTCATCAGGTCCGCCAGGATCTGGCAGGGATGCGAGCGATCGGTCAGGCCATTGATCACCGGGATCGACGCAGCCGCCGCAAACCCAGTCAGCGTCTCGTGACGATTGGTGCGCAGCATGACACCGTCGACCATCCGGGACAGAACGTGGGCCGTGTCCTCGATCGTCTCGCCGCGGCCCAACTGGGTATCGCCCGCCGCCATCATCAGCGCCGACCCACCAAGCTGGCGCATCGCAATCTCGAACGACACGCGCGTTCGCGTCGACGCCTTCTCGAAGATCATCGCCAGGACCTGACCGTCCAGCAGCTTGTCCCCGTCCGGAACGCCCTTCTTCAGGCCGGCGCGGCCGGCCTTGCGGCGGTGGGCCTCGGAAAGCAGGTGGCGAAGGGTTTGCGGGTCGATCTCGTCGAGGTCGAGGAAATGCCGCAGGGTCAAGCCGCGCGCTCCGCCCGAACCGCGCCCAGCGCGTCGTCGAGGATGCCGATCGCTTCGCGCACATGCCCGCCGTCGATGACCAGGGGCGGCGCAAGCCGCAGGACGTTGTCACCCGCAACGCCGACCAGGAGCCCGCGGTCGCGTGCCGCCGCCTGGACCGGCTTCGGGTCGATGGTCAGCTTGATCCCGCGCAGGAGCCCCTTGCCCCTCATCTCGACCACAAGATCTGCGTGCCGATCCTTGAGTGAGGCGAGCCCCTGTTCGAGGTGTCCGGCGACAGTGTTCACCCGGTCGAGGAAACCCGGCGCGGTCAGTTCCTCCCAGACCGCAATGCCCACCGCCATCGCCAGCGGATTGCCGCCATAGGTGGTGCCGTGCACGCCCCGGGTCATGCCGCGCGCGGCCTCGCGGGTGGCCAGCAGCGCCCCCAGCGGAAACCCGCCGCCGACGCCCTTGGCCACGGCCATGACATCAGGCGTGATCCCGGCCCATTCATGCGCGAACAGCTTGCCGGTACGGCCGGCCCCGCTCTGCACCTCATCGAAGGCCAGAAGGATGCCGTGTTCGTCACACAGGGCGCGCAGCCCCTGCAGGCATTGGGTCGGAATGGCGCGCACCCCGCCCTCGCCCTGCACCGGCTCGACCAGGATCGCCGCGGTGGTGGGCCCTATGGCGGCCTTCAGCGCCTCATGGTCGCCGAACGGCACCGACACGAAGCCGGGCAGACGCGGGCCGAAGCCATCTAGATAGCTGGGGTTGGCGGCCGCGTTGATGGCGCCATAGCTGCGCCCGTGGAAGGCGCCGGTGAACGTGATGATGTCGATCCGCTCGGGGCTGCCGCCCGCGGAATGGTATTTGCGGCAGAGCTTGAGCAGGCCCTCGATCGCCTCGGTGCCGGAATTGGTGAAGAATACCAGGTCGGCAAAGGTCGTGTCGACATACATCTGCGCCAGCCGCTCCTGGCCCTCGACGCGGAACATGTTCGAGGTGTGCCACAGCCTGCCCGCCTGGTGGGTCAGGGCCGCCACCAGCTTGGGATGGGCATGGCCAAGGCAGTTCACCGCGATCCCGGCGATGAAATCCAGATAGCGCGCGCCCTCGCGGGTGAAGATCTCCACGCCCTGGCCGCGCTCGAACACCTGCTCGGGCGGAGAATAGACGGGCATGATGGGGGCGGACATGGAGGTCTCCTCTGAGGCGCGGGGCGTGTGGCCGGCCCCTTTGGGCTGGCGGCCAGGCGTCGCCTCTTACAGCGGCGCGTCCTGCCCGCAAACCCCGGTCGCGCGCGCGGTCACTGCCCGGCGGGCGGCATCAGTCGCCCGCGCGGATGCGATCCCAGGCGGCATATTCATGGGCAATGCAGCGGTCGATCAGCTGGCGCCACACAGGCTCGGCGATGGCGTGGGACAGGCCCAGCCGGCTGGCCTCAGCCTTCACCTTGGCCACCACGTCCTCGATCCGCGCCTCGTCACGCACGGCGGAGCGCTCGACCTTGATGCGTGCGGCGGCATCCATGTAACCCTGCCGCACGGCCAGCAGCGCCACCAGCTGGCGGTCGATCGCATCCACGCCCGCCCGCACGTCCAGCATGGTCACGCACGCCTCCGGCTGGGGGGGCAGCGGATGCACCGAAGTCTCGGGGTTCGCTTTCAGCGCGGTCGTGGGCACGTCGGTTCACCTTCACTGTCCGGCGCCGCGACCTCGCTGGCGGACGGATGAGGATATGGTCCATGCCCGAAACCGGGACAGGGTGGCAAAAGGTATCGGCACCCGACGCCGGAAACGAAAGCGCCGCCCCCTTTTTCGGAGCGGCGCTGCGGTCATGGGGTTTCAGGGTGGGGCCTGTTCAGAGGGCCACCGCCCACAGAAGCGCGACGAAACCCAGAACCAGGGTCGTCGCAAGGCTGATATGTCCAAGGCGGACAATGTTCGATTGGGTCATGGCAACACACTCCTTGAGTTCGATCATGGCCCCGGGCGACATGCACCGGTCCGGAACCACACGGTCTGATGTCGGAAACGTCGGCGATACTTGGGGTGATAGCCTGTTGGTGCTTCCGACACGTTGCAGGTGGTGTGTGAGCGCGCGTTCACAAGTGCGACCTTTTCGTCAGCTGCCATGCGAAAACGCAGGGTTGCATGCCGGTTGCTTGAACGGGTGGCCGCGCTTGACGCCCCGAACCGCGCACGGCAGCGACGGCAGCCGGTATCGGCGACGGGGGGCGGACCTTGCAGCGTTTGGGAGTCGTGGGAGCGGGCGCCTGGGGCACGGCCCTGGCCCAGGCGGCAGCACAGGCCGGGCGCGACGTGGTGCTCTGGGCGCGCGAGGCCGACGTGGTGAACGCGATCACGCGTGAGCGACGCAATCTGGCCTTCCTGCCGGACACGCTGCTGCATGGCCGCATCAGAGCCACCGGCGACCTGGCCATTGCCGCCGACGCGGATGCGGTGCTGATCGTCACGCCGGCCCAGCATGTCCGCGCGACGCTGCACGGCCTGGGCGAGGCCCTTTCGCCTTCGACGCCCCTCGTGTTGTGCGCCAAGGGGGTCGAGCGCGGCACCCTGGCCCTGATGACCGAGATCGCGGTCGAGCTGCGGCCGGACAATCGTGTCGCGGTGCTGTCCGGCCCCTCTTTTGCGCGCGATGTCGCGCGCGGTCTGCCGACGGCGGTCACCCTGGCCTGCACCGACACCGGGCTTGCCGAGACATTGGCGCAGGCGATCGCCTCGCCCGTCTTCCGCCCTTACATTTCCGATGATCCGATCGGTGCCGAGGTCGGCGGCGCGGTCAAGAACGTGCTGGCCATTGCTTGCGGCATCGTCGACGGGCGCGGGCTGGGCGAGAGCGCACGCGCTGCGCTGATCACCCGCGGGTTTGCCGAGATGACCCGCCTGGCGGTCGCGCTGGGCGGGCGCGCCACCACCGTGGCGGGCCTGTGCGGTCTGGGCGACCTTATCCTGACCTGTTCGTCGGTGTCGTCGCGCAATTTCTCGTGCGGGCGCGCCCTGGGCGAAGGGCGAACCCTGGACGAGGTGCTGGGCGGCCGCCGCGAGGTGACCGAGGGGGTCGCCTCCGCCCCGGCCGTGGTGGCCCTGGCCGCGCACCATGGGGTCGAAATGCCGATCTGCCTTGCCGTTGATGCGGTCCTGGATGGACGCCTGGACCTCGAGACCGCCATCAGGGGCTTGATGTCGCGGCCTCTGAAATCGGAGATGTGATCATGCAGTACGTGCTGGAATGCCGCGATGCGGCCGACGCCCTGCCGCGCCGGATGCAGGTGCGACAGGCCCATCTGGAGTGGGTGGCGGCCACTACCGAGGTGCGCGTCATGGCGGCCGGCCCGCTGCTGGACGACGCGGGGGGCTTTGTCGGATCCCTCTTCATCATCGAGGCCACCGACCGCGCGGCGGTCGAGGCGTGGCATGAACGCGACCCCTATGTCGCCAACCGGGTGTTCGAGCGTGTCACGCTGACCCCGTTCCGCTGGACCTTCAATCCGCCGCCGGCATGACCACCGACGCGCGTCCGCCGCCCGGCACCCGCCTTGCCGATCTTGCCGCCTTGCCGGACGGAGCGGCCATCGTGGTCGATCATGCAGTTGGGCTGACGCGGTTTTCGATGCTGCTGGTGCGGCAGGGCGACACTGTCCGCGGATGGCTGAATGTCTGTCCGCACGCGCGCTGGCCGCTGGATACGCCTGACGGGCGGGTGCTGCTCCATCAGGGACTGCTGGTGTGTGCCGCCCACGGGGCCCTGTTCGATCCCATGACCGGGCAATGCCGCGGCGGGCCCGGGCGGGGCGAAGCGCTGGTTCCGGTGGGTGTGGAGGTGCGCGATCAGATGGTCTGGATGGGCCCCTAGCCGGGGGGCATCCCCAGCCAGAAGAACACCATCATCGCCAGCACCGACGCCGCCATCACGCCGCCGATCATGCCCAGCGGGCGCAGCCGGCCGGCCCGGGGCGGCGGTCCGGCCCGAAGCGTATGGCGCGCCACCGCCCGCACGATGGCGCAGAATCCCGGATGGTCGATATTCCCGTCGAAACCGGACAGGTCGGTGCAGGCATTCGCGCTGTAGGGGGCCGGAAATCCCTTTCCGGTCCGCACACCGATCAGCCGGTCGGCATCGAAGGCCTCACGGGTCGCGGACAGCAGCGCATCGCTGGCCACCGAACCCTCGCGCCAGATCACGATCTCGGCCTTGGCGGGGCGGCGCAGCGCCAGGTCGGCATCGACCACTTCGGCCAGCATCCCCTCGTGGTGCAGGGCATCGGCCAGCCGGTCGGCCAGGGCACGGTCCTCGGGCGCCGCGCGGATCACCACCTCACCCATGCTCGCCACTCCACGCTGCACGGCCGGGCCGGTCCGCCCGCCCCGACCGCAGAACGCTACAGCGTGGGGATTCTTCCGTCGAGTGAATTCCGAGTACTGCTCATTTCGCAGGCAGGCCGGCGATCAGATCGGGGATCTGCTCGCGCATCCTGAAAAACCCGCGGGTGGCATGGGGCCAGGCGCGATCGTCCCAGCGTCGGCGCAAGGCCACCAGCTGCCGCTCGCGAGCAGCCAGGGTCGGCAGCTGCGCCTCCAGCCAATCGCGGCCATAGCCCTGGGTCAGGGTTGTGGTCACCAGCGTCGTCACGCCCGCCTCGAGCGACCATGCCACCGGGTCACGGATCACCGGCACCGCCTGCCCCAGCCACGCCTCAAGCCGCGCGGCCGTGTCGGCACTGGCCTCCCGCGACCAGCGGCCGCTGGGCCCGTCCGCAGGGGCGCCGTGCGCCGTCGGGTCCAGCACGGCCGCCGCCTGGATGCGCTCGCGCGGCACACCCCACAATTCGGGGGTCATGTCCTCCTCGGTCACCAGCAGGCCCAGCGGGCCCTGTGGCACGGCCGGCGCAGGCAACAGGGGCAGGGGTTCGGGCACCGAATCCATCGCGATCGGCAGCGCCCGCTCGTTCAGCTCTCCTGACGGATCGAACCGCCCCTCGGTGTGGGACCGGATGTTCGCGGCGCGCGCCAGATAGTGCTTGCCCGGGGTGTGGATGCCCGCCACCCAGCGCCAGCCCAGCGTGTTCGAGGCGGGATCGAAGTCCACCAGATGGCGCGCGAACCACGCCGCCCCTGCCTGCCAGGGCAGCCCCAGCGTGAAGGTCCAGATCGAGGCAACCCACATGCGGGTATGGTTGTGCAGCCACCCCGTCTCCGCCAGTTCCTGCGCCCACGCGTCGAAGGCGTCGATCCCGGTTCGCCCTTCGCGCGCCCGGTCGAGGTCACGCCGCAGGCGGGTGCCGGGGCCCGCCTCCGCCGCCAGCCGCTCGAGGTCGGACCGAAGGCGGCGCCAGATCGCTGGCCGCATTTCCAGCCAGCCCTTGAAATAGCTGCGCCAGACCACCTCCTGGACGAACTTTTCGGCCCCCGCCGATCCGTGCCGCGACAGCGCGGCGGCGATCACCTCTTCCTCGGTGACCAGCCGGCGCCGCACGAAGGGCGACAGCATGGACACCGCCGTGCGCCGCCCGGGCCCGGGATCGGAGTTGCGTCCGGCCGCATAGCGCCGTCCTGCCAGCGGGGCGAAGGCGTGCAGCCTTGCCAGCCCAGCCGCGCGGGTCGCCGGGCCGGCGTGCGGTTCGATGCCTGACGTCATGGCGAGCCGTTCAGCGCGGGGCGCGCTTGGCCAGGATCCGCTGCAGCGTGCGGCGATGCATGTTCAGCCGCCGCGCCGTTTCCGAGACATTGTGGTTGCACAGCTCGTAAACGCGCTGGATGTGCTCCCACCGCACCCGGTCGGCCGACATCGGGTTTTCGGGCGGCGGCGGGGTGTCGCCGCGCGACTGCAGCGCCGCCACCACGGCCTCGACGTCCGCAGGCTTGGGCAGATAGTCCACCGCACCCGCCTTCACGGCCGCAACAGCGGTGGCGATGTTGCCATATCCGGTCAGCATGACGATCCGGCAGTCGGGCTGGTGGCGATGCAGCGTTTCGACCACGTCCAGCCCGCTGCCGTCTTCCAGCCTCAGGTCCAGCAGGGCGAAATCGTGGGTGCGCCCGCGGGCCGCTTCCATCGCCTCGGCGACGCCTGCCACCGCGTGCACCTCGAAACCGCGCTGCTCGAGCGCGCGGGTCATGCGGTTGCGGAACGGAGTGTCGTCATCGAGGAACAGCACGCGACCCTGTCCGGTGTCGCGGCCGGGGTTGGTGTCGGTCAGTGTCTGGGCCTGCATCAGTTCGCTCTCATCACGGCTGTTGCACGGGATATGGATGTCTGGCCCCGCTTGCCCACCTCGTCGCGCTCGAGTCGCTCGCGCGACCAAACGACGCGGACCACCGCACCGGACTCGGGTGCGCTGCGGTTGCGAAAGCTGACTTGTCCGCCGGACCGCTCGAGCAGGGTCTTGGCGATGAAGACCCCCAGTCCCAGCCCTCCGGCCCGCGCCTCGGACTTGGGACGGTCCGAGATATAGGGCTCACCCAGGCGCGGCAGCACGTCCAGCATGAAGCCATGCCCGTCGTCGCGGACCACGATCTCGATTTCCGAAGCCGACCAGCGCGCGATGATGTCCACGCGGCTGGAGGCAAAGCCGATGGCGTTCTCGACCAGATTGCCGATGCCGTGGCGCACCTCGGGCGAGCGCAGGACGGTCGGCGGCGGCGCGGTCGAGCCCTCGAACGGTGCGGCGTGCACCTCGACGCGCGGCCCCAGGCCGCGATGGGGGCCCGCGATCTCTTCCAGCAGGGCGTTGATCGGTGTAGACAGCATCAGGCTGTCGCCGGACTCGCCGCGGCTCGAGAGCGTCGAGAGGATGTCGCGGCAGCGCTGGGTCTGCGACACCAGCAATTGCGCGTCCTCGAGCAGCGGATCGTCGGGATGCAGCGAGCGCGCCATTTCTGCGGCGACCAGATGGATGGTGGCCAGGGGCGTGCCCAGCTCGTGTGCGGCGGCTGCCGCCAGCCCCCCCAGCGACGACAGGCGCTGTTCGCGGGCCAGGACGATCTGGGCGGCAGCCAGCGCGGTCACCAGCCTGTGCTCTTCCTCGGCGACCCGCCACGCGTAGACGGCGGTGAACAGAAGGCCCACCCCCACCGCCAGGATCAGCCCGACCCGATAGAGTTCCGGCAGCTCGAAGGTCTGGCCGGCGAACCAGGGCAGAGGCTCGGAAACGTGGGCCAGAAACAGCACGCACAGGATGGTGAACCCCACAAGCACCGCGGTGATCCCAGGCCGCAGCGCGGTGGCAGAGACGGCCACCGGCGCGATCAGCAGCAGCATGAAGGGATTGTCGGCGCCGCCCGTGACGGCCAGCAGGCCCGTCAGCTGCAGGATGTCGAACCCGACCTGGCCCGCAGCCTCCCACTCCTTCATCAGGCGCTGCGAGGGCAGGGTCAGCATCAGCACGAGGTTCAGCAGCGCGCTGGCCCCGATCAGGACGGCGCACCACACCACATCGACCTGAAGGCCCAGCCAGGCCGACACGAAGACGACCGCCGCGGTCTGCCCCGCCACTGCCAGCCAGCGCAGCAGGATGAAGGTCCGCAGCCTGACCCGCCCGGTGGCCGCACCAAAGGGCGCCGTCTCGGCATGGAGGAAGTCCACCATGTCCGGTTCGGGCGCGGGGTCACGGGGGGACAACGAGGCGTCGGGCATGATCCACTCAAACGCAGGGGGTCCTGCGACGGATCACCCCTACACGCTTGGCAGGCTCAGCGCACCTCGCCGGCCTTGGGGTCGGGGCCGAACCGGTTGTCGTGCCGCTGTCCCGGCCACGCCATGACAACGATGAACACGACAAAAAGGACGACGAGCAGAACGTCAAACGGCAGCGGCGTCACGCCGGGTGTCTCTGCCGCCGCCCGTATTTCGTCGAAAAATACGATCGAGAGCAGGATGATGGCCGCCACCAGGAACAGCAAATAGAAAAGCGTAAAGCCCCAATACTCGCGCCGGCGGGCCCGCCCCCTCGCGTCTAGGTATTTGCGCATGCATTCGAGGAAGTATCCCCAGAGGCTCAGCCGGGGCTCGGCGGTGGCGGCCGGCTCGGTCGAAGGGGCCCAGAAACCGCCTGCGGGCGCGGCGGCGGGCGTCGCAAAGGCCACAATGCGCAGGGCCCGGTCGCCAGCGGGTTCGAAGGCGACATCCATCCCCTCGACTAGGCCGGGGCTGGTCAGGTCCTCGCTTCCGAAGGCGTAACGGCTGCCGTCGTCGCCCTGGATCGTGCCGCGCCCCTGCACGGCGTCCCATTGGACAATCCGTCCCCTCATGTCAGCCTCCCGCTTTTCCCGGCGGCCAGAACGCCCGACGCGCAGCACTCCGTCAAGCCGGGATGCCAACAGCGTTGCCCCGCCCGCAATGTCCGCATTCCGCAAAGGGTGTGGCGCGAATGCGACAGTTTAGTCACACTTCTTGGTGAAGTGAGGCATTTCGCCTTGCACCTGACGCATCCGGTGCAATGTCTCAACGCGGCGCGCGGGTCTGGCCTGCGCGTGCCTGTTCAATTTGCGTGGGGCCTGCCCGGGCCGGTGCGCGTCGAGGGGGAAAATCAGTCACATGAATGCCTTCCGCTGGAGCCTTGCGTCCACCATCGCCATCGCCGCCGTGATCGGCGCCCCGCATGCCCTCGCCCAGTCGGCAACCGACACCGCGGTCGATGGCATCGACGAGGAAATCGTGGTCACCGGCACGCGCACGCCCAACCGCTCGGCGCTGGAAACCGCCGTTCCGGTCGATGTGATCTCGTCGGCCCAGCTCGAGGCCAAGGGCACGACCGAGCTGAACCAGGCGCTTTCGATTGCCGTGCCGTCGTTCAACTTCCCGCGCCCTGCCATCACCGACGGCACGGATGCCGTGCGCCCGGCGACGCTGCGGGGCCTTGCGCCCGACCAGACGCTGGTGCTGGTGAACTCGAAGCGCCGCCACACCGCATCGCTGGTGAATGTGAACGGTTCGGTGGGCCGGGGCTCTGCAGCCGTGGACCTCAATACCATCCCCAGCGCGATCATCGAGCGCGTCGAGGTGCTGCGCGACGGCGCCTCGGCCCAGTACGGCTCGGATGCCATTGCCGGCGTCATCAATATCCGCCTCAAGGAGCGCGGCGAGGGAGGCGGTGCCAGCTTTACGCACGGCCTGCGCATCACGACGGTTGACACCATCCCGGCTCCGCCGCCCCCGGGCGCGACCTGGACGGTGCAGCGCTCACGCGAGGTCGAGGACGGCGCCACCACCACGCTGAGTGCATGGCAGGGCTTCAGCCTCGGCGACCGCGGCTTCCTGACGGTTGCGGGCGAATACCGCGAGCAGGACAATACCATCCGCGCGGCGCCGGACACCCGCCAGCAGTTTCCGCTGGTCAGCGGCGCGTTCGACCCCCGCGAAAACACCATCGAGCGGCTGAACAGCTGGTATGGCGATCCGCGGGTCGACCAGCTGACCTTCTTTGCCAATGCCGGTTTCGACCTCGCCGAAGGCATCGAGCTTTACGGCTGGGCCAGCTGGCAGGAGCGCGACACCATTTCGCCGGGCTTCTTCCGCCGCGCCGTCCAGGAGCGGACCACCCCCCCGCTCTCGCTGGGTCCGCAGGTCACCGGCAGCCAGAACATCATTGCGCTCTATCCCGAAGGCTTCCTGCCCAAGATCTTCACCACCTCCACCGACATGAGCGCGGCGGGTGGCATCACATTCGGTCTGGCCGGCTGGGAGGGTGACGCGTCGATCAGCTATGGCAGCAACCAGCTCGACTTCAACGTCATCAATTCGATCAACGTCACGCTCGGGCCGGCAGTGACACAGAGCTCGTTCTTTGCCGGAACCCTGACCTATGACCAGGTGACGGGCAATCTGTCGCTGGTCCGCGGCTTCGACATCGGCGCGGCGTCGCCGCTGAACGTGGCTGTCGGCATCGAGGCCCGCCAGGAAACATACGAGATCGGCGCAGGCGAGCGCAATTCGTGGGTCGACGGGGGCTTCCGTCTGAACAACACCACGCTGCAATGGGTCAATGTGGGCACCGGCGCCCTGCCGCCCGGCTTCTCGCCTGCCGTGCCCGGCGCCCAGGTGTTCCCGGGCTTCCGTCCGCAGAACGAACTGAACGAGGACCGGACCGCGATCGGGGCCTTCCTCGACCTCGAGGTCGAACTAACCGACCAGCTGCTGGTATCGGGCGCGGTGCGGGCCGAGAACTATTCCGACTTCGGCGAGACCTTCACCTACAAGGTGGCAGGCCGCTATGACTTCACGGACTTCTTCGCCGTGCGCGGGGCCGTGCAGTCGGGCTTCCGGGCCCCCTCGCTGCAGCAGCAGTTTTTCTCGGCGACGGCGACCAACTTCGTCGCGGGCGTGCCGCGCGAGATCGTGACCGTGCCGGCAAGCAGTGCGCTGGCCGCCACCTTCGGCGGGCGCGCACTGGAGGCCGAGGAAAGCCAGAACTACAGCCTCGGCGTGGTGCTGCGGGCGGGGGATTTCTCGCTCACGGTCGACGCCTACCGCATCAACATCGACAACCGGGTGACCCTGTCGGAAAACATCTTCCCGACCGGGGCCCAGCTTGCCCTGCTGCCCGCCGGCACCAGCGGAATCCGCTTCTTCGTGAACGGGGTGGATACCGAAACCGACGGGGTCGAGGTGGTCGCGCGCCACACGCTCGACGAAACGCCCATCGGTGAATTCGACTTCACCCTCAGCGGCAATCTGATGGACCAGGTGGTGGTGCGTGCGCCCACGACCCAGATCTTCGGCCGCGTGGCGCGGTTCACGCTCGAGAACGGACAGCCCAGCCAGAAGTTCGGCTTCTCGACCGACTGGACGTTGGGTGCGTTTTCGGCGACCGCACGCGCCACCCATTATGGCGAAGTGCTCGAACCCGGCGTCAATGTCGCCGGCACCCAGGACATCCGCCTCGAAGCCCGCACATTGGTGGACTTCGAGGGGCGCGTTGCCCTGAATGACAGCGTCCGGTTCGCGGTGGGCGTGGAAAACGCGTTCGACCAATATCCGACCGCGACGCCGAACGCCGGGGCCCAGATCCTGAACGCGACCGGCTCGCTGTCCTTCAGCCGCTACTCGCCGTTCGGCTTCAACGGACGCTATGTCTATGGGCGCCTGGCCTTCGAGTGGTAAGTCGCCGGGCGTGATCGCCGGATGACGACAATGGGGCCCCGATCGCGCAGGCGGTCGGGGCCCTTGTCATTCAACCGTCCAGCAGCGCCGCGACATGGCGCTCCAGGTGCCGCCACCTCTTGTAGGCGCGCACTTCGGGCGGGGTTTGGGTCCAAGCGTGCACAAAGGCGGCGCGCACCGCCGCATCGCCCATCAGGGGGGCCAGCCGGGTGTGGCGGATGCGGATGGTGAACAGCACGCCCCCCGTCTGCGGCAGGCGCGAAATGGTCTGGCGTTCGACCCGCAGGTGCAGGTGCCGGCCGGCCAGAGCGGTGTCCGTGCTGGTGTCGGCGGCATCGGCGGCAGCCATCACCGGGCGCCAGTCCGGCGTGTGCCGTGTATCACCCCATTGCACGGTCCAATTGTGCCGTTCCAGCACCTGATCCGCCGGCAGGGCCGTAAAGATCCGCGCGATGCGCGCTGCCAGCCCCTGCTGGCCACCCGCCCCCAACCTGTCCGGCACCGGCCCATGCAGCACTGCCAGCGAGCCGCCGATCGCCTCGTGGGCGCTGAAAAAGGTCGGTGCGCACAGCGACAGCGCCGTCAGCATCCATTCGCCACCGCGCGGCTCCAGCAGGCACAGATCGTCCGACACCCTGCGCGATGCCGCCAGCAAGGGGGGTTCGTCGTCGGTGTGGCCCCATGCCGTGCCAATGGCCGCGGCGACGCGGTCGGCGGCTTCTGTCTGCCCCGCCACGCTGCCCGGCATTTCGGCAAAGACCGCGTCCCGGTCGGCGTCGATCAGCGCGGCCTTGCCCACCAGCCAGTGGGCCTGGTCATCCGGGACCAGCCAGCGATCAGGATCGATGGGGCGCAGCGACACCGTGAAGGCATTCGGTCCCCGCAGGAAAGGCAGCAGCGCCGGATCGTGGGCCATCGCCGGCTGTGTCGCAGATCAGGCGGTGGATGTCACACCCGGCCGGCCTTGCACCCGCGTCAGCCGAACACCCCGTATTCGGCAACCTTGATGCCGGCGGGCCCCAGGATGACCATGAAAAGGACAGGCAGGAAGAAGACGATCATCGGCACGGTCAGCTTGGCCGGCAGGGCCGCGGCCTTCTTCTCGGCCTCGGTGATGCGCAGGTCCCGGTTTTCCTTGGCCATCACGCGCAGGGCCGCGCCCAGCGGGGTGCCATAGCGCTCGGCCTGCACCAGGGCCATGGCGACGCCCTTGACGCCCGGGTGATTGGTCCGCCGCGCCAAATTCTCGTAGGCGACCCGGCGGTCCTGCAGATAGGACAGCTCGGCATGCGTCAGCGAAAGCTCCTCGGCCAGCTCGATCGACATGGTCGAAATTTCAGACGACACCTTCTGAAGCGCCATTTCGATCGACATGCCGGCTTCGACACAGATCAGCAGCATGTCCAGCGCATCCGGAAACGCCTGGACGATCGACTCGCGGCGCTTCTGGATCAGGTTCATCAGATAGATGTTCGGCGCATAATAACCCGCCGCGATCGCCACCATGACGATGCCCAGCTCTTCGATCTGCGCGCGCTGGACCTCGGGCAGGAACACATAGACCGTCGCCGCCAGGCCAAAGCCGATCGGGGCTGCAAAGCGGAAGAAGTAGAACGTCGAGACAGGACCGGGCCCGCGAAGGCCGGCTTGGGTCAGCTTGGATTCCAGCGTGTCGTCTTCCAGCAGCTTCTGAAGGTTCAGCTGCTTGACGAAGTCGTTCATGAACCCCTTCGAGTTGACGCGCAGCGAGCCCTTGGACTGGCTTTCCAGCGCAGCGCGGTTGCGTCGGCGCAATTCCTCGCGCTTGTCGGCCACCGCCTTGAGGCGCGAGTCCAGCCGGTCCTGGTTGAACATCGGCGCCGTGACGGTCAGCACGGTGGCGAACACCGCAATGGCCAGCAGCATGCCCGTCATGAAGACCGGATCGGTGACGCGGCTGGCAAAGTTGACGAAGTCCATTGCCGGCGCCTCAGTACTTGAAGTTGATCATCTTCTTCATGACGAACACGCCGGTCGCCATGAAGAGGGCGCTGAGAAGCAGCAGAAGGTGGCCAACCGGATCGACGAACAGCTCCATGATGTAGCTGGGCGAGGTCAGGTAAACCAGCACGATGACGATGATGGGCATGGCACCGATGATCCAGGCCGATGTCTTGGCTTCGGACGACAGGGCCTTGATCTTCTCGCGCAGCAGCTTGCGCGCGCGCAGAACGGTGGAAAGGTTGCCCAGCGCCTCGGACAGATTGCCGCCCGCCTTGGCCTGGATGCCCAGCACGATGTTGAAGAAGTTCACCTCGGGCAGCGGCATCCGGTCATAGAGCTTCTGCAGCGACTGATCGAGGGGCACCCCCATCGCCAGCGCGTCACAGACATGACGGAACTCGGTCCTCACGGGCTCGCTGGCCTCGCGCGCGATGATGCGCAGACATTCGTTCAGCGGCAGGCCCGACTTCACGCCGCGCACGATGACGTCCAGCGAGTCCGCAAACTGGCCGATGAACTTTTTCTGGCGTGCCGTGATCACGAAGCCCAGGAACCAGCGCGGCAGGCCCAGGCCCGCCACTGCGGCCGCACCGGCTGCCAGCAGAAGGCTCCACGGCTCGTTCATGGTCAGCGTCCATGCCGCGCCGCCCACCGCGATGCCGACCGCGATCGAGATCGTCCAGAACATGCTGTCGGTGATCGGCAGGGCCGACTGGATCAGCTGCGAGCGCACCTGAAGCAGGTTGGCGCGACGCTTGCGCTCGCGCTGTTCCATTTCCTTCAGCTGGTCGGTCACCTGCTTGCGGCGCACCGCGCTCTGGTCGGGCCCGGACTTGCGGCGGGTCGGCGCGACGGGATCCCCCAGCGCCTTGACCCGCTTGAGTACGCGCGTGGCGTCACCGCCGCCCGCAAGGGCGAACCCCGCGCCGCCCACCGCGACGGACACCAGAAGCGCTGCCAGCAGGATCGTGACGTCCATCACCCGCGCTCCGCTTCATCCAGGGCCTCGGCCAGTTTCTTCTCGAGATTGAAGTATTTTGCCTTGTCCCAGAAGCGGGGACGGCCGACGCCTGTGCCGCGATGGCGCCCGATGATCTTGCCATTCGCGTCCTCGCCGGAAATCTCGAACACCAGCAGGTCCTGGGTGACGATGACCTCGCCCTCCAGGCCCATGACCTCGGTGATGCGGGTGATGCGGCGCGAGCCGTCGCGCATCCGCTCGGCCTGCACGATGATGTCCAGCGACCCCACGATCATGTCGCGGATGGTCTTCGAGGGCAGCGAATAGCCGCCCATGGTGATCATCGACTCCATCCGCGAGAGGGCCTCGCGCGGGGAGTTGGCGTGCAGCGTGCCCATCGAGCCGTCATGGCCGGTGTTCATCGCCTGCAGCAGGTCGAAGGCCTCAGGGCCGCGGACTTCGCCGACGATGATCCGTTCAGGCCGCATCCGCAGACAGTTCTTGACCAGGTCACGCATGGTGATCTGGCCCTGCCCCTCGAGGTTCGGCGGGCGGGTTTCCAGGCGCACCACATGCGGCTGCTGCAGCTGAAGTTCGGCCGCGTCCTCGCAGGTGATCACCCGCTCGTCGGTGGCGATGTAGGCGGTCAGACAGTTCAGCAGGGTGGTCTTGCCCGAGCCGGATGGACCCAACACCAGCCCATGCTGGCCCGCCTCGAGCACAAGGCGGTCCAAGGTCAGGATGGGCCGGCCCGCGACATCCATGCGGATGCCCTCGAGATCCAGAAGTGCTGTCATGGGGTCTCCATGGCCGCACCGGGATCATCGGCCGGACGAATGGTGTCTGCCTGCAGCACTGGCTCTTCACCGCCGGGCGCGTCCGTCCGCGCACTGGGAGGCAGGCCCTCGACCACCAGGCCAAAGCGCCTCGCCAGCGCCTGCTGGGTGATGGCCAGGCCCTCCTGGCGCGAAATCGGGCGTGCGCCGGGCGGCAGGGGTGCCGGCCCCGCGCCCTGTTCAAAGTCCCGTTCAGGAAGGTCGGCGGCCATGGTTCCGACCGCCGCGCGCCCCTCCTGCGGCGTGCCGAGCCCATTGGTCACCCATTCGGGCGCAAAGAAGAAGTGCACGTCAGGATTGGCCGGGTCGTGCCAGGGACACGCCACGGCCGTCGCGCTCACCAGCGTGGTGGCGGCGCCAAGCAGCAGGTGCCTGACCGTCGCAAGCGTGCCCATGCGTCCTCCGCGGCATCACCGATGCCCACACCGTGACGTGTCTCGTTCCGCAAGCACGCGCCGGAATCAAGGCCGGCGCGATCACAAGCGCGCGCCCGACTCAGTGCCTGCCGCGACGCGACGACTGGTCGGACACTCGCGCTGCGATAGAGTGTGCCGCCCAGACGTGCCCCTCCGGAGATGGCCGATGTCGAACGCCTTCCAGACGATCCGCTATGAGGTCGAGGACCAGATTGCCACGCTGACCCTGTACCGCCCCGAGCGCATGAATGCCTTTACCGGCGAAATGCTGGCCGAGCTGTTGCGCGCCTTCGACATGATCGATGCCGATGACGCGGTCCGAGCCGTGATCGTCACGGGTGCAGGCAAGGCGTTCTGTGCCGGGGCCGACCTTGGTGCCGGAGCGGCCACCTTTGACTATGACGCGCGCCTGCAAGGGACCGAGGCCGATCTGGACGAGCGCCTTCGCGATGGCGGCGGGCGGCTGACACTGCGGCTCTATGAATGCCTCAAGCCGGTGATCGCCGCGGTGAACGGGGCTGCGGTGGGTGTCGGTGCGACCATGCAGCTGGCGATGGACGTCCGCATGGCTTCGACCGCGGCGCGGTATGGCTTTGTGTTCGCCCGGCGCGGCATTGTGCCAGAGGCCGCATCCAGCTGGTTCTTGCCCAAGGTCGTGGGCCTGCAGACCGCCCTCGAGTGGTGTTACACGGGGCGCGTTTTCGACGCCGCCGAGGCGTTGGAGCGTGGGCTGGTGCGTTCACTGCATGCGCCTGACCAGCTCTTGCCGGCGGCACGGGCTCTCGCGCGCGAGATCGCCGACAACACGGCACCCGTGTCGATCGCCCTGACCCGGCAAATGC
>DBAV01000174.1 GCA_002291875.1 Hyphomonadaceae bacterium UBA1001 | reverse complement strand
CGCCACCGCCGCCACCGCCGCCCATGCCTGTCGCCGCCCCGCCGGCCATGATGGCGCGCGAGATGGCCGACATCGCGGTCACCGCCGCCAAGGCCGAGCGCGAGGCGCTGGGCGATTACCAGCTCTATGTCGTGCCCTCGCGGACCTCGGTGGCGGCGCGCCAGACCAAGCAGGTCGCCTTTGTCATGCTGCCCTCGGTGCGGTTCGACCGGCTGCACACCTTTACCGTGTTCCCCAATCTGGGGCGCGAGCCCGTGCGCCCGATCGGGGCCTACATCGAGCTGCGCGCCCGCAACGATGCTGAGGCGGGGCTGGGCGAGCCGCTTCCGCGCGGCACGGTGCGCATCATGCAGGCGACGCCCGTGGGCGCGCTCTTTGCGGGCGAGGCCTCGACCCGCGATGTGGCCGTGGACAGCGACTGGCGGCTTCAGGTCGGCACCAGCGCGGCGGTGACGACACGCATGAGGACCGTCTCGGTCCAGCGCCGCCCGCTCGGCCGCCAGCGCCCCGACCGCGAGCGCGTGACCGCCATCATCGAGCACGAGCTGGTGAACGCCCTGGCCCAGCCGGTCACGGTGGAGGTGCGCCAGGTCATGCCCGGCGAGAACCCCGCCATCACCGACCGCGGCGTGGCCCATGTCCAGCGCAATGGCCTGCCGACCTGGACCGTGCCGGTGGCCGCCAATGGCCGCACCGTGCTGCGCTATGAACTGGCCTGGGACGGCGAGCGCGCTCCGCCGCCGCGGCCCTGGCAGCGCCCCCGGTCCTGAACCCGGCCCTCAGGCCTACGGGCCCGCTATTTTCGAACCGTTGCGGGCCTGGAAGCCCGCGCTCCGGGGGGTCAGATCGGACGGGCGCGGGGGACGGCCAGCCCCCCCACCGGCCCGGAGGTCTCAAGCCCCTCGGCCCGCCGGAACAGCCGCGCCGGCCGGCCGCGGGTTTCGTCCGCCATCTCGCCGGTCGGCTGCACCAGCCCACCCGCCTCGACCACACGGCGAAAGTTCTGCTTGTGCAGGTCCAGCCCCGAAATGCCCTCGACCACGCGCTGAAGGTCCAGAAGGGTGAAGGACGGGGGCATCAGCTCGAAGACCACCGGGCGATATTTCAGCTTGCCTCGCAGTCGCCCGATCGCGGTGGCCAGGATGCGCCGATGGTCAGAGCGCATGGCCGCGCCCGCAAAGGCGGCGGTCGCCCCCTTTGCCTGACGGCCGTCGCGGCGGGCCTCCTCGACCAGGCCGGCCTCGTGGAGCAGTTCATAGCGCTCGAGCACGCGCTCCTCGTTCCAGCGGTCGGGCGCCAGCCCGAAGGCAGCACGCACTCGGCCCGCGCGCGTGGGGTCACGCCCGCTCCAGTCCTGCAACGCCGCCAACCCGGACGCCGGCACGTCACCGCCCGCGCGCCGGTCCTCCCATCCGAAGAACTCGTACCAGGACGCCCAGCGCGCCTCGGCGCCGACAGGCTGGGCCGCCTGACGCGCCAGCGCCAGATGGCCGATCGACAGCACGCGCCCCCCGCCCGCCGCCAGTTCCGCGCGCGGTGTCTCGCGCCCCAGATCGCCAAAGGTATAGAGCTGTTCGACATAGGCCAGGTCCAGGCCCGCCTGTGCGCGCACAAAACCGCGCAGCGCGATCTCGAGCGTGCGGTCGCGCACCGGGTCGAGCGGACCGGCCGGCAGGGCGGCAGGCCCCTGCCCGTCCTCGATCACCAGGACACGCGGGCCGTCGACACCGGCCGCCACCACCACCGCCGAAAGCCGAACCTCGACCTGCACGACGCCCCAGCCCTCAGGCGAAGCGCGAGCGCAGGCTGAACGGCACGTTCTCGCTGCCCTCGACATAGATGTGGGGGATGTGGATGGCCCGGATCGCGGCCGACATGCGTCCCCCTCGCGACAGCGCCTCGTCCGCCAGCGCGACCAGGCGCTCATTGGGGACGGCACGGTGCGAGGCCTCCCGCAGCTCACGCGCGATCAGCGCCTCGTCGACGCCGGGATTGGCCAGACAGGCGGCAATGAAAGCAGTGGCGGACGAGCGTGAAATGCCTGCCCAGCAATGCACGTAGAGCGGGTCGTCGGCGTTCCAGGGCTCGAGAAAACGCAGGATCGAGTCGATGTGGCGCGGCTTGGGGGTTTCGATTTCGTCGGAGTCGAAGGTGACATCGTGCACGCCGACCCGCAGGTGCAGGGCGGTGTCATAGGCCTCGTGCGAGGGCCAGTGCTCGGTCGGATCGAGCAGCGAGATGATGCGCGCGGGCGCATGGGTGTCGACCATTGCGCGGAACTGCGACAGCGGGGAAACGTGGATCCTCATGGCGGCCCTCGGTTGCGGCCGTCGCGGGCGCCATCGCCGTCGGGCATCAGGCGGTCGAAACGGGCCAGGAAATGGTGCTGCGCCTCGGCGGCAGGCTGGGGGCGGACGTCGATCGCCAGCCCGCGCGGCGGCGGGGCAAAGAAGGCGTCGGATTCGGCGTGCGTGAAGCCGGCCAGTTCGGTCGCCTCGAACCAGGCCACGGTTCGGTCGGCCTGCTTGATCAGCCGCTTGAGGCTGGCCGGCACCCGGGCGGGCAGGCCGAAGCGCATGTGGATCGCCGCCTCGAGCCGTTCCTCGAAGCGGCGGTAATCCAGGCCCAGCGCGTTCTTGAAGGGGCTGATCATGTCGCCGATGACGAATTCGGGCGCGTCGTGCAGCAGCGCCGTCAGGCGTTCGGCCGGCCCCAGCCCCGGCTCGAGCCAGGCGCAGACCTCTTCGACCAGCACCGAATGCTGGGCCACCGAAAAGGCATGCTCGCCGCGGGTCTGGCCGTTCCAGCGCGCAACCCGGGCCAGCCCATGGGCAATGTCGGTGATCTCGATGTCCAGCGGCGAAGGATCGATCAGATCCAGGCGGCGCCCCGACAGCATGCGCTGCCAGGCACGCGGCGTGGCGTCGCCCGCCGGGCGCGTCCGCGCGGGGGCAGGTGAAGCCCCCCTGGCATTCGTGGTATTGCGGTGTCGTGTCATGATGGGCGCACGCCCGTCATTTAGGGCGCGCGGCGGTGCGCGTCGATGCGCCAGCGCCGCGGGGGTGCAGGTTCCGGCCCGGGTCCGGACAGGAGGCAGCCATGATCGAGAACGGATTTTCGGTGTTGGGCCTGCTGTCAGGCGGCAGCGAAGACACCGCGACCATCGCGGCCACCGCCTGGGCGGCGCGCGGCGGGGCACAGGCGGCGATGGTGCTGGGGGCTCCGGACCCGGCGGTGGCGTTCGCCTGGAGCGTGGACGGCACCATGGGGCTGGCGCCGCTGGCCCTGGAAACCGCGGCTCGCGCCACCGCCGACTGGACCCGCACAGCGCGCGAGGTTGCGATGCGACGCATGGCCGAGGCCGGCCTTGTGGCCGAACTGGACACCGTGGTCGGGGCGCCCGAATACACCATCCCCCCGCGCCTGCCCCTGGTCGACGCGGTGGTGCTGGACGCGGTGTCGGCACGCGGCGGCGCGGGGCTGTCCAATGCCTTCGAGACCATATTGATGCGCGGACGCACGCCGGTCCTGCTGGCCGGGGGGCGCATTCCGGCCGCCGGCGGGCGGGCCGCGATCGCCTGGGATGGCGGACCCGAAGCGGGGCGTGCGGTGCGCGCCGCGCGGCCGCTGCTGGCGCTGTTCGCGGGGATCGACATCGTGCATGCACCGGGTTCTGGCGATCGCGCGGGTGCGGTGTCGCCCGAGGCGCTGGCTGGGTGGCTGGAGGCGCGGGGGCACCAGACGCGCGTGCTGACCCTGACGCGCGAGTGCGGCCCGGCCCAGATCGTCGAGGCGGTGCGCGGCACAGACGCCAGCCTGCTGGTGTCGGGCGCCTATGGCCATGCGCGGGCAGCGCAGTGGATCTTTGGCGGTGCGACACGCACTTTCCTGGGCGCGTCGGACGCCTTTTGCCTGTTCATGGCCCACTGACGCGCGCAGGGGACGGGCCCGGCGCTCAGGGTGCGGCCGAGATGTCCACGGGCGGGACATAGGTCACCTGCGCACCCGGACCCAGCGGCCAGTCGAACGCCACCCAGCTGGCGGTCATGATGACGCCCGCCACCATGAAGGCCAGCGCATAGGGCAGCATCAGCGCCAGCAGCGAGCCCACCCCCATGCTGGAATCCCAACGTCGGCAGAATGCCAGGATCAGCGGGAAATAGCTCATCAGCGGGGTCATGATGTTGGTGAAGCTGTCGCCCATCCGATAGGCCGCCGTGGTCATCTCGGGGCTGATCCCCAGCAGCATGAACATCGGCACCACCACCGGCGCCAGCGCGGCCCACTTTGCCGACGCCGATCCGATGAACAGGTCCAGGATGGACGAGAAGCCCAGCACACCGACCAGCAGGGCCGGCGCCGGCAGGGCCATCGCCTCGAGGAACTGCGCGCCATTGATGGCCGCGATCGGGCCCAGCCGCGACCAGTTGAACATGGCCACGAAATGCGCGGCGAAGAAGGCAAAGACGATATAGGGTGCCATCGTCTTCACGCCGTCGATCATCATGGCGATGGCGTCGCGGTCGGACTTCACTGTGCCCGCGCCAGCCCCGAAGGCGATGCCGGACGCCAGGAACAGCAGGAAGAACCCGGCGATCAGGGCGGTATAGAAGGGCTGGAGCTGGGACGGGCCCTCGCGTGTCTCGTCGATCAGCGGGGTGTAGCCGGGCCACAGGGCCAGCGCCGCAAAGCCCGCGATCACCGCCAGCGCGGCGATACCCGCCATGCGCAGGCCGCGCTTCTCGGCCTCGGTGACGTCCGACTTGGCCAGTTCGGCCTTCAGTTCGGTGTCGGAGGTGCCGCCCCATTTGCCCATGCGCGGCTCGACGATCACGTCGGTGATGAACCAAGCGATGGGGGTGAAGACCACCACGATGGCCAGGATGAACCACCAGTTGCCAAGCGGGTTCATGGTCCAGGTCGGGTCGATGATGCGCGCCGCCTCCTGCGTGAACGAGAACAGCAGCACGTCCAGCTGGCCCGGGGTGATGTTGCCCGCGAACCCGCCCGAAACGGCCGCAAAGGCCGCCGCAATGCCCACCAGCGGGTGCCGCCCCACCGCCGCATACAGAAGGCCGCACAGCGGGATGAACACCACATAGGCAGCATCGGACGCATGGTGGGACACCATGCCGATCACGATCACCACCGGGGTCATGATGCGGCGCGGCACATCGCGCAGGCTGGCGCGGATCAGGGCGCTGAACAGCCCTGCCCGCTCGGCCACCGCGGCCCCGAAGATCACGACCAGCACCAGGCCCAGCGGCGCAAAGCCAGTCAGCGTGCGCGGCATCTCGGTCATCAGGCGGGTGATGTTTTCTTCCGAGAACAGGCTGGTGGCGCGAAAGGTCAGGATTCCGCCTTCCAGTTCGGCAAAATTGGTCGGGGTCTTGCCGGCAAAGGGAAGCGAGGCCTGCCAGCCCAGCGCCGCGCCGATTGCCGACAGGATCATCAAGAGCCCGATCAGCCAGACAAAGATCATCACCGGATCGGGCAGCATGTTGCCCAGCCGTTCGACCGCGCCGAGAAAGCCCTTTTCCCGGGAGCTGGGCCCGGTCGCCTGCGAAGGGCTTGCGTCACTCATTGCGGATACTCCCCTTGCCCTTGCGTGACCGGGGGACCGGGCGGCGTCAAGGTGGAGGCTGTGGTCAGCGGTCGAGTGAAACCCTGACGCGCGCGACCGAACGTTGACCGGCCTGGTCGATCGCGGCGATCTCATAGAAGCCCGGTGCGAGCGGGCGCCAGACCGTCCGGCGCGAGGTCGGCTGGGCGGCCAGTGCCAGGCCATCGACATACCAGGTCAGTGCACCCGCGCCCCCGCGGGCCTCGAGCACCACCCCCGGCGCAGACGCGCCCAGCGCGGGCAGGGCCAGCCGGGAACCATCGACGGGAAACTGGATCGAGGGGCCTTCGCGGGCCGGGTCCAGGCGCGCCAGCGCCGGGGCCAGCATCTGGGGCGCGGCTTCGGCCACCAGGGTGTCACGCCCGCCGCGCGCCTCGAGCGCGCTGACCCGGTCGGCCACCTGGAACAGGATCGGGGCGGCAGCGGTCCGGCCGGTCGCGCCCGGACGCGGCGAGCCGTCGGGCCTGCCGACCCACACCGCGATGACGTGCCCGCCTGTGAGCCCCACCGCCCAGGCATCACGAAAGCCATACGAGGTGCCGGTCTTGTAGGCGACCGCCGGTGCGGCGCGGGTCAGCACGCTGGGCAGGCGCCCAAAGGGTTCGGGCGTGGTGGCCAGAATGTCGCGGACACTGCGCGCCGCCTCGGCGCCGAACAGGCGGTGCCGGGGCCCCGAGGGGGCCGGGGCGCCGGGCCCGGTCTGGGTCACCAGCGGGCGCACCATTCCGTCATCCCCCAGGGCCGCATAGAGCATGGCCAGGTCCTCGAGCCGCATGCCCACCCCGCCCAGCGCCAGGGCAAGGCCCGGATCCTGGGTCGCACGGTCCGGCAGCACCAGCGCGATGCCGGCGGCACGCAGCGCGCTCTCGAACCGCGCGGGCCCCACCCGGTCCAGGGTGGCCACCGCGGGCAGGTTCAGCGACGCCACCAGCGCCTCGCGCAGGCGCACTTCGCCATGCCAGCCGCGGTCGAAGTTCTCGGGCGCATAGGTGCCGAACCGGCGCGGCATGTCGCGCACGCGGGTATCGGGGCGCGCCACCCCGTCATCAAAGGCAAGCGCATAGACAAAGGGCTTGAGCGTCGAGCCTGGCGAGCGGATGGCGCGGGTCATGTCGATCCAGCCGCCCGGCCGCGACCGCCCGGCCGAACCGACCGCTGCGCGCACTTCGCGGCCCTCGATGGCGACCACCAGCATGGCCACCGAGACCCCGGTGTCACTGCCCTCGACCGCACGCGCGGCGATCGCCTCGAGGCGCGCCTGAAGCGGTGCATCCAGGGTCGAGCGGATCAGCGCGCGCCCGCTGCCCCCTGCGCCCAGCCTGTGGGTCAGATGAGGGGCCAGCACCGGGAAGGCGAGGCGGCGCGGCAGGGGATCGGCCGTTGCCTCCAGCGCGGCATCGGGGGTCAGCAGGCCCGCGCGCGCCTGCCGCGCCAGCACCTGCGCGCGCGCGCCGGCTGCCGCCGCGTCGAGCCCGTGCAGCCGGCCGAAATAGACGATGTTCTCGCGCGCGCTCAGCCGCGGGTACAGGCCGCGCGAGTCGCCGAGCAGCCCCAGCCGCGCGCGCGCCGCGGCCGGCTGCGCAGCGACATCGATGCCGTCGACGCGCACGCCACCGGCGTCGGGCGCGATCAGCCCGGCGACCAGCCGCAGCGTCGTCGTCTTGCCGGCGCCGTTGGGCCC
>DBAV01000002.1:16822-17041 GCA_002291875.1 Hyphomonadaceae bacterium UBA1001 | reverse complement strand
GCCGCCGAGGACGAGCGCGAGCGCTGGGACATCGCCGCCGAGGGGGCCGGGGCGGCGGCCTATGAATACGACCTCGAGGCGCGCCGTTACCTGCCCAGCCCGCGCTATGAGGCCCTGATCGGGGAATCGCTCGAGCGGATCAACACCGAGTTCGGCGGCTCGATGCGCCACATGGTGCCTGAACCCTGGCGCACCGAGCTGGCCGAGCTGATGGGCCGG
>DBAV01000002.1:16266-16488 GCA_002291875.1 Hyphomonadaceae bacterium UBA1001 | reverse complement strand
GCTGGCCGAGCTGATGGGCCGGGCGCTGGCCAATCGGGGCCGGTGCGAGTGCGAATATCCCATCGTGCGGCCGGACGGCACCCAGATCTGGGTGCGCAGCCTGGTGTTCGTGCGCCTCGAGCCGGGCAGCGCGCGCACCCGCGTGTTCTCGTTCAACATCGACATCACGCGTCAGAAGGAGAGCGAGGAGCGCCTGGTCGCTGCCCGTCAGGCCGCCGAGGC
>DBAV01000002.1:15703-15863 GCA_002291875.1 Hyphomonadaceae bacterium UBA1001 | reverse complement strand
CCATGAGCCACGAGATCCGTACACCGATGAACGCCATACTGGGGATGGCCGAACTGATCGGCCGGGCGGACCTGGACTCCGAAGTGCGCGAGCATGTGCGCACGCTGCGCCATTCGGGCCAGCTGCTGCTGACCATCCTGAACGACCTTCTGGACCTGTC
>DBAV01000002.1:0-15364 GCA_002291875.1 Hyphomonadaceae bacterium UBA1001 | reverse complement strand
GACCTGTCCAAGATCGAGGCGGGGCGGATGGAGATCGAGGTCATCCCCACCCAGACCGCGGGCCTGCTGGAACAGGTCACGCGCCTGTGGCGCCCGCGCGCCGAGGAAAAGGGCCTGACCTTCGTGGTCGAGCGGTCCGCGGCGACGCCCGACCGCTTCCTGGCCGACCCCTCACGCCTCCAGCAGATCCTGTTCAACCTGGTCTCGAATGCGGTGAAGTTCACGATCGAGGGCGCGGTCACGCTGCGCGCCGAGGCGGGGCCGGTCGAGGACGGGCGTACCCTGCTGCGGCTGAGCGTGCGCGACGAGGGCGTGGGCATGGATGCCGACACGCTGGCGCGGCTGTTCCAGCCCTTCACCCAGGCCGATGCCTCGACCTCGCGGCGGTTCGGCGGCACGGGCCTGGGCCTGACCATCTCGCGCCGCCTGGCCGACGTGATGGGCGGCACACTGGAAGTGGTGTCCGCGCCGGGCGAGGGCTCGACCTTCACCCTGGCGATCCCGGTCGAAGTGGTGGACAGCGGCCCGGTGGGCCTGACCCCGACCGATGCGCCCGAGGCCATCGAGACGGCCGAGGGGCTCTCGATCCTGCTGGCCGAGGATCACCCGGTCAACCAGAAGATCGCCCTGGCCTTCCTGGCGCCGTTCGGACATGCGGTGCGGGTGGTCGGCAATGGGCGCGAGGCCGTCGAGGCCGCGCGCGAGACCGCCTTCGACATCATCCTGATGGACATCCAGATGCCCGAGATGGATGGGCTGTCGGCCACCGAGGCCATCCGGACCGGGGGTGGGCCCAATGCCGGCACGCCGATCATCGGGCTGACCGCCGATGCCTTCGAGGAACAAAAGCGCCGCGGCTATGCGGTCGGCATGACCGATTATGTCACCAAGCCGATCGACCCGCGCGTGCTGACCGTCGCCATCACGCGGGCCGCTGTCGAGCGGGCCACGGCATGAGCCGCACGGCGGGCCAGCGCCTGCGCCAGTGGGGCAACGCGCCCCTGGGCGGTGATACCGCCGCTGGCCTTGCGGCGAGCCTCGAGGCGCTGGACCGGACCCATCTTGCTTCGGTCGTGTCGGTGATGCTGACCGGGTGCCTGGGCGTGGCGCTCATCGGTCCGTGGGCGCTGGCCTGGATGCTGCCGGTGACAGGGTGGCTGCTGGTCGCACCGACGGCCGAGCGCCGCCTGCTGGCGCTGCTGGGGCTGGAAACGGACAGGCGGGGCGCGCTGGCGGTCCTGATGGGCATCGCCGCCACCTTCCACATCGGCTGGACGGTTCTGCCGCTGGCGGTCTGGGTCGCCGCACCCGACGGGCTGGGCGCGATGGGCTATGTGCTGGCCCTGGCCCTGGCGGTGCATGTGGTGGTCAACCATCGCAATTGCGCGCCGCTGATGCTGGCCTGCCTGGCGGGGCCGGTGGCGGGGCTCGGCGCGATGGCGGTGCTGGGTACGCTGGAGGGCGCCTGGCCATGGCTTGCGGGCACCGCGCTGCTGTTTGCCTCGCTGGCGGGGGTGGTGGCCGACCAGACCCGCACGGCAACCCGGCTGCGGCGTGCGCTCGAGCTGGCCGGGCAAAGGCTGGCGGACCTGGAACATGCGGTCGAACAGGCCCGGATGGCAGAGACGGCGGCGCGCGAAGCCGATGCTGCCAAGACCAACTTCCTGGCGACCATGAGCCACGAAATCCGCACCCCCATGAACGCGGTCCTGGGTACGGCCGACTTGATCGCGCGCGAGGAGATTTCCCCCACGGTGCGTGCCCGGGTGGACACCATGCGCGGCGCGGGACGGCTGCTGCTGGCGATCCTGAACGACCTGCTGGATCTCTCCAAGATCGAGGCGGGCCGCATGGAGGTCGAGCGTGTGGCGGTGAACCCCGAGGCGCTGCTGCGCGATGTCGAGGCGCTGTGGCGACCGCGCGCGGACGACAAGGGCCTGACGCTGTCGCTGGTGCTGGACCCCGGCCTGCCGCCCGCGATCGAGACCGACCCGGTTCGCCTGCAGCAGATCCTGTTCAACCTGGTCTCCAATGCGCTGAAGTTCACCGAGGCGGGCGCCGTGACGATCACCGCGCGGGTGCGTGTCAGCCCTGCCGGCACGCGGCGGCTGGTGATCGCGGTCACCGACACCGGGATCGGCATCGCACCCGACCATCGCGAGCGCATCTTCAGCCCCTATGCGCAGGCGGACAGCGCCATCGGGCGCAGGTTCGGCGGCACCGGGCTGGGCCTGGCGATCGGACGGCGCCTGGCCGAGGCACTGGGCGGCGAACTGGGCGTGGCCAGCACACCCGGCGCCGGATCGTGCTTTACCCTCAGCCTGCCGCTGGTCGAGGTCGAGGCGCCCGGTCCCGGCCTGATCGCCGACACCGGCGCGGGCGACCGGCCGGGCTTGGCCATCCTGGTCGTCGAGGATCACCCCGTGAACCGCACGATCGTCGAGGCGCTGCTGGTTTCCATGGGCCATCGGGTCATGCTGGCCGAAGATGGCGCGGTGGCGGTCGAGATCGCGGCCCGTCACCGCTTTGACGCGGTGCTGATGGACGTCAACATGCCGGTGATGGATGGCCTGACGGCCACACGCACGATCCGCGCGGGCGGCGGGCCCAATGCCGCAACGCCGATCATCGCCCTGACCGCCGACGCGTTCGACGGGCGCCGCCGCGAAGGCGAGGGTGCGGGAATGGACGCCTATCTGACCAAGCCGATCGACCCGAGGCTGCTGGCCACGGTCCTCAACAGGGTCACCAGCGTCACGCAGTCGGCTGCCTGAGGGGGATGCTCGGGTGCCATGACCGGCCCGCGCCCGCAGGGGCGTATGGGCCGCAGGCGCGCAGCGAGCCCGGCCGTGCGGCCCGACCCGGGGTGTCAGCCGAACCGGCCGTGCCCCTTTTCGATGCCCGCCATCACCATGCGCTTGGCCTCGGCGGCGTCACGCCAGCCGATGATCTTGACCCACTTGCCGGGCTCGAGGTCCTTGTAGTGGGCAAAGAAGTGCTCGATCTGCTGGGTCTGGATCGGCGGCAGGTCGGTGTGCTCGTGCACGTGCGAATAGAACGCCGTCAGCTTGGGGACCGGCACCGCCAGGATCTTCTCGTCGCCGCCGGCCTCGTCCTCCATCAAAAGGACCCCGATCGGGCGCACCCGCAGCACACAGCCCGGGATCAGCGGTCGGGTGCCGATGCACAGCACGTCCACCGGGTCGCCGTCGTCGGAGAGGGTGTGGGGGATGAAGCCGTAATTCGTGGGATAGCGCATCGAGGTGTACAGGAAACGGTCGACAAACATCGCCCCCGATTCCTTGTCGATCTCGTACTTGATGGGGTCGCCGCCCAGCGGCACCTCGATGACGACATTGAGGTCTTCGGGTGGATTGCGTCCGGGGGTGATCTTGCTGAGGTCCATGACGCGTCCCTAGACCCCGCGCCCCTGCCGCGTCGAGGCCCGCCGCGCATCGCGTCCACGCTGAGGTCCCGCCGGCCCCGTGCCCGGCCGCACGGTGATCAGGCGGGTCAGGCGGGGGCGGCGGTGCCTCGGGTGGTCCACCCGGCAAAGCGCGGCGTGCCGCGCAGGTAAAAACGTTCGACCTCGGCGGGGACCAGGCCGGCCGCCTCGAGCGCGGGCAGGACCTCGCGCGTCAGGTGGCACCCCCCGCCGAGTGCCTTCCATACCGGCTCGATGCGCCGCTGCTGGCGGGCGACCGGCGGGTCGGGCGAGAGGCCATGCTCGCAGAACAGCACGGTGCCACCGGGCCGCAGGATGCGGCGCACCTCGGCCAAGGCCGGGGCCCGCTCGGGGATGGTGCACAGCACATAGGTCAAGAGGACCGTGTCGACGCTGGCGTCCGGCAGGCCGGTCTCGGCGCCCGTGGCCTGACGGATTTCCACCGGAACGGGGCTCTGGGCGATCGCGTCGCGCGCCTGGGCCAGCATGGGGCCGGAGGGTTCGATGGCGACGACGCCGGTGACGCGGGCAGGATCAAGGAACGCCAGGTTCGCGCCCGCGCCGAAGCCGATGTCGGCCACCCGGCCGCGCGCGCGGGCCAGCAGCGGCGCCCGCGCGCGGTGCATTGCCCGTCCGCCGCAGGCACAGCGGATCAGCGGCGGCAGGACATGGCGGTCCCAGAGGCGCGCAAACGGATTCATGACCTCAGGTGTCCCACGCGCGCAGGCGGCGGGCAAGCGCGGCCGGGTCCTCGCCCGCCGCACGCAGGGCCCGCAGGGTGCGCGCGCCGGTGCGTTTGGACAGCCGGGCGCCGTCGGGCCCGTGCAGCAGGCGATGGTGGCGCCAGACCGGCCGGGGCAGGTCCAGCAGCACCTGGAGGGTGCGGTGCAGGTGGGCGGCGGCCTGAAGGTCGTGGCCGCGGATCACATGGGTGATGCCCTGGGCGGAATCGTCGACCGTGACGGCCAGATGATAGCTGGTCGCCAGGTCGCGCCGCGCCAGCACCGCATCGCCCAGCCGCCCCGGGTCCAGCGCGATGCGGCCAGGTCCGCCCTCGGGTCCGTGCCCCTCTTCGAGCCAGTCCAGCGCGGCCAGCCGCGCGCCCAGCACGTCGCGCACCCGCGCCACCGAAAGGCGCCAGGCAAAGGGCTCGCCGCGCACGACCCTTTCGGCCTCCTCGTCGGGGGCCATCGGCACGACCGGCCCGGGATAGATCGGGCCCACCCCGTCTTCCATCGCCTCGCCCGCACCGTGCGGCGCGCGCGCGATCTCGGCCAGGATCTCGCGGCGGGTGCGAAAGCAGCGATAGAGCACGCCCTGGTCGCGCAGGCGGCGCAGGGCAAGCGCATGGGCGTCGAGGCGCGCGGACTGGATCATCACCGGTTCGGGCCATTCAAGGCCCAGCCACGCCAGGTCCTCGAACACCGCGCGGGTAAAGTCGGGGCGGCAGCGGGCGGCGTCGATGTCCTCGATGCGCAGGTGCGCGATCCCGCCGGCCGCGCGCGCGGCGTCCCAAACCTTCAGGGCGGCGAAGGCGTGCCCCTCGTGCAGCAGGCCCGTGGGCGAGGGTGCGAACCGGGTGACAAGGCTCATTGCCCCGCGTTGGGGCCGCCGCGCGGCGGGCGCAAGTGCCGCCCAAGCTTGACTCTGTGGTCGTTCCGCTGTTTGTGCGCGGCTTTCCGGCAGACGGCGCATGCGTTGCACCCTGCCGGACAAGCCGGAAGACGGTACCCCGCCGGGGAGGAAGCCGCGCCGATGGGCGGCGCGACCGGGCCCGTCACACATGGATGGAACATGACCAAGCGCCTTCAGGCGAAGTTCAAGCTCGACCGCCGCCTCGGCAAGAATTTGTGGGGCCGCAGCAAGTCCCCGGTCAACCGGCGCGCCTATGGCCCCGGCCAGCACGGCCAGCGTCGCAAGAGCAAGGTGTCGGACTATGGCACCCAGCTGCTGGCCAAGCAACAGCTGCGCTTTTACTATGGCAACATCACCGAGAAACAGTTCCGCCGCATCTATGCCGAGGCCGACCGCCGCAAGGGCAACACCGCGGAAAACCTGATCGGCCTGCTGGAATGCCGCCTGGACGCGATGGTCTATCGCTCCAAGCTGGCGCCCACGCCGTTTGCCGCGCGCCAGCTGGTCAACCATGGCCACGTCAAGGTGAACGGACGGCGCGTCAACATCCCCTCCTTCCTGGTGCGGGTGGACGATCTGGTCGAGCTGCGCGACAAGGCCAAGAACATGGCGCTGGTGCTCGAGGCGATGGACTCGAAAGAGCGTGACGTTCCCGATTACATCGCGATGGACAAGGCGACGGCGTCGGCCAAGCTGACCCGCGTGCCGACACTGTCGGACGTGCCCTATCCGGTGCATATGCAACCGAACCTGGTTGTCGAATACTATTCCAGCTGATTGCTGGGGTCCTGCGCCACCGCCTGGAACAAGGGGCGCTCCGGATCTGGTCCGGGGCGCCCTTTTCGCATGTCCAGCATGGAGTTTGCGCCGTTCGGCCATTGCATTCGGCAGGCCCTGCCGCGACACTGGCGCCGCCCGACCGACGGGGAGCGCAGGAGGGGGCGTTGCGATCTGGCCAGACCATCGACCACGCTGCGGGGCTGCGCACGATCCGCGTGGGCTCACCGGGCGTCGGCCGCAGTGCCGGGCCCCGGGATGCGCAGCCGGGCAGGGCGTCAACCGGTTGGAAAGGCCAAACGTTTGCGATCCGGCAATCGGTGCCGGTGCATCCTGCCGACGTGAGAGAGCATCAGGCCACCACCGCTGATCCCATGCACACCGCCGCTTGCTGGCGCGGGCCGATCGCCCTGGCGGCGATGGCGATGGCCGGCCTGCCGATGGCCCACGCCGCCGATGCGGCCGCACCGTCGCACCAGGCCGCGGGCCTGGGCTTCCGGCTCGAGGCCACGGTCCAGAGCTTTTGCCGCATCACCACGGACCTTCCGGCCACGGCCGCGCTGTCCATCGTCGATGGCGCCGCGCACCTGGGCACCCTGCGTCAGGTGTGCAACGGCACCGACCACACCGTCACCGCCCAGTTCACCAATGTGACCCGCGGGCGCGTCAGCTATGGCAATGCGGTGTCGTCGATCGACGAGATGGGCCAGGCCCTGTTCGGCTTTCGCGGCGCGGTCGCGCGCACCACACCGATGCGTCTGGTCGAGGCGCGCATGGCCGACCCTTCGCGCCCGGCCTTCGTGCGTGTCACGGTGTCCCCGGTCGGACGGCTCTAGGTCCGGCCGCCGGCCTTTGCCCGGCCACGGCCCCGCACGCATGCGCGGGGTCCGCTTTCCCGCAGATCAGCCGCGACCGCCGCCGACGTCGGGGGCAATGCGGATGGTGATCGAGTCGCTGTATTCACCGGCCACCGCGTCGACGACACCGTCGATCTCGGCGCGAAGCTCGTGCAGATTGCGGCCGGGCTGCGAGCCGGTCGTCCTGTTGCGCGAGCGCGAAAGGGTGACCGTGTCGTTGTCCACCCGCTCGAGCGCCTGGCCGTCGATGGTGATGGAATAGTCGATGCCGTCGGCCGACCGCGAACCGGTGCGCAGCTGGAAGTCGTTCTCGGACGTCACGGTCAGCCTGTAGCCGACATTGTGCCAGGCGGTGAAGGTCGCGGTGTCCGAGCGGTCGTCGTCGGTGATCTCGCCAAAGTCCAGCGTATCCCCGCCGGCCCCGCGCTGCAGGCGCACCGAGCCGTCCACATCGACCCGCACGTCGATCTCGCGGCGCACGACCGTGCCGTCCTGCTGGATGCGGACCAGGACGCCGACACGCGCGGTATAGGTGCCCTGGGGCGCGGTCTGGCCGGCCTCGACCTCGACCTCGAAGGGACCGACGCGGCGCGTGCGCGGATTGGCCCCCAGGTTTTCATCCGTAATCGGACTCTGGAAGGCGGACGCCTGATCGGCGTGCAGACGGCTGGTGCCGCGATTGTCCACGATGCGCGCGCGCAGGGTTTCGCTGCCATTGCGCAGGAGCAGCGTGTCACCCGCCAGGTCGGCCGACGTCACGGGCACAAAGGCCACCTGAAGGTCGCCGCCGCGGCAGGCATTGTTGCGCCCCTCGGAGACGGTGACGCTGAGGTTGAAGCGTTCCTCGACATCGCGCGCCTCGAAGGGGTCATAGCTGTCGACGCGGATGTCACTGCCATTCTCGACGCGCACCTCGGAGGGGCGGCAGTCGGCGGCCGCAGCGGTGGCAAGGCCCAGGCTGAGCAGGGTCGCCAGCGTGGCCGTCAGGGCGGTGTGTTTCACGGCGCGTCTCCTCTTGCGGGCGGGCATCAGTCCACCGGCCTGATCTCGCCGGTCCGCAGCAGCGACGTCTCGGCAGGAACGATGATCTCATACGCCAGTTCCGGCCGAAGCGGGAAGGTCACGCGCCATGTGCCCTGCGACAGGCCGCTGGCGCCAAAGCGACCGACGCGGTTGGTCACCACCTCGACCACCGGCGAGTCGGCGACGCCGACCAGGCGGGCCTCGCCCACGGCCAGGCGGACCGGATCGCCCGCGCTGTCCAGCATGGTGCCGGTCGCGGTGACGTTGAAGGCGCTGCCGACAGTGAACGCAAAGCCCGAATACAGGTGCGGGAACACCGGGAAATTGCCCGCGCCCAAGTCATAGCCCAGCGGCGCGTCCAGCACGTCATAGGGGATTTCCTGCGGCGAATAGGCGTTCAGCGGCACCACGGCCGGACCGAAGGCACCCGAGCGGGCCAGCTCGAACTCGGCCGTCGCCGGACGGATCAGCACCTGACGCCCCTCGAGCGAGGGATGGCCATCGACCAGGGCGAACGAGTCGGGGAGCTGGCGGCCAAGGCCGATGCGGTTGCCGGTGGTGGCGATCGATCCGGCCAGCAGCAGCGAGCTTTGCTGGAACACGATGTTCGACCCGCCCGCATCGGTGGCGGTCACATGGGAAATCTCGGCATCGCCGCGGTTCGAGAACCAGGTCGCCGCGCCCGCGCCGCTGACGCTGTCCTCGGTGCGGGTGAAGTTGGCGGTCGCGCCCCAGTCGTCGATCGGGCGCAGCGGATTGCGGCTGAGGCCGACCTGCAGGCGCTCGTCGCGCGACTCGGCGCTGGCGAACCCGGAAATCAGGTCGGTGAACTGGCGGGTGATGTTGACGCCGACAAAGAACTCTTCCTCGTCGAACGGCGCCGGGGACTGCCAGCCCGCGGTGAACAGCAGGTTGGTGCGCACATCCAGGCGCCAGGCCAGGTTTGCAAACACCCCGGTGCGGTCGGGATTGTTGCCGCGTCCGAACGACTGGTCGACCGACACCGAGCCGGTGAGGTCGCGGCTGAGCGGACGGCCGTAATTGGCCCGCAGGATCACGCTGTCGGGGTTGCTGGGCGTGAAGAAGCGATCGACGACGGCGAAATCCTCACTGCGCGTCTCGACCGAGAACCCGAAGGTCTCGACCCCCTGGATGCGCTCGGTGCGGACCTCGCGGTTCAGGCGCCATTCGCCGCGCAGCGCCCAGCCGGTGTCGAACCCGTCGGCGCGGCTGGCTGCGGCCGTCAGATAGAACAGCCCGAGGCGGTTGCCATAAAGCGCCTCGGCACCCAGCTGGCCGACCGCGTCGGTGGCCTGGATGAAGCCGCCGGTGGTGAACTGGTCGGTGATGCCGCGCCGATAGAAGGCCGACACCAGCGGGGTGTCCTGGAAATAGTCCGGCTCGCCGACACTGGTTTCAGCCAGGATGCCTGCGCCGACAAAGAACTCGTCGAGGCCCGGTGCCAGCAGCTGGGCATCCGAGAAGAAGTCGAAACGCAGCGACTCGCGAACGCCGCTGTCGCCGCGTACCACGAACTCGACGGCATTGGCGCCCTGGCCCAGCGGCAGGTCGCGCACGTCGTACTGGCCCGGATCGAGGCGCAGCGTGCGTACCGTGGCGCCATTGATGACGATGTCGACGGTGGACGGTTCGCGGATGATCAGGGTCTGGCCCGCGCGCGCGGTCGCCACCCGTCCGGGCAGCAAGGTGCGCTGGCGCTCGGCCGCGATGCCCAGCAGCTGCGGCACGCCCTGGAACGAGATCGGGTTGATCAGGATGTCGCCGGCCGAATAGCGCACCAGGCTGGGCAAATGGTCATAGATCAGGCGCGAGCTGGTGCGTGCCACGGTCTGTTCGGCGTCACCGTCGACCGTCAGCCGGTTTTCAAAGGCGATCGGGCGGATACGGCCGTTGAAGTCCAGATCGACGCGCGGGCTCTGCCAGCCGGTGTCCAACGCGCCCTGGGATTCATGCACATAGTCGAAAAAGGCGCGGTAGTTCAGGTGGGCCGCAAAGGGCGAGGACCGGTCGGTGGTGTCGATCGGCGGATCCTCGAGACTGGCCCATCCCAGCGGGATCGAGCGCGAACGCCGCGCCTCGAGGGGGATGGCCACCACGACTTCCTGCAGCGCCTCGTCCCAGGTCAGGGTGAAACCCTGTGCAGAGGCGGTTTCCAGCCGCATGAAACCGTCGGCGTCGGCCAGCTGGACCAGGGCCTCGCCGCGTTCGGGGCGGATCAGCGGATTGAGGGCGCGCGCCAGGTCGGCCGCGTTGATGCGGACATTGCCGGCGACATCGATCTCGACATTCACCTCGCCCAGGGGGCCGCGCTCGCGGATCGGCACGCCGAAGCTGACCGTGCGGCCCACCGGGTTGGCCACCGGCCGGTTGGTGGCCACAGGGGCGTCGGCGGCCGGCGCGGCCACAGGTGTCTGGGCGGGAGCCTGGGCCTGTTCCGGGGCCTGCTGCGCCATGGTTGCAGGCGCGAGCGCGAACGCCGCGACGCCGGCGAGAAGAAGTTGCCTGAAGCGCATGTCGATGCTTCCCCCGATCCCCGTCCTCAGCGTGCCTGACGGCCGCCGGGCTGGATGGTCACTTCCAGCGTGCCTTCGGCAGGCAGGTCGGGAATGGCCACGAACATCGAGCGACGTGCCGCCGGCGGCAGCAGGCCCAGCCCGATCACCTCGTTCAGTTCCGCGCCTTCCAGCACGCGGCGCCATCCGGCGCCGTTCGAGATCGTCATCCGTCCGCCCGACAGGAAGACGTGCGAATTGCCGTCATTGGTGAACATCACGCGCGCACCCGTCCGGCCGTCGGCAGCGGTCTCGCGCACGGCGGACTCGACCCCGATGTCGGCGCGCCCGCGCGGCGGGGCCACGGCGACGACACTCTGGATGGCATAGAGCACCTGGATTGCCGCGCCGCCCTCGAGCGTGCGTTCCACCGGCAGTTCCTCGGTCTGGAACATGAACAGCTGGCTCTGCTCGATCACCGGTTCGCCGACCCAGCGCACACGGAAGATCTGCGTCGCGCCGGGCGCCACGGTGGCCTGGGGCGGAAAGATCAGGAAGTCGTCGCCGTCGATCGGCTCGACCGACACCGGCCCGTTCTCGGGCACGATCAGGCGGTTGACGTTGACCTCGATGGTCATCGGCACGGTGCGGTCATTCACCACGCGCAGGCTTGTGTTGGTGCGCGAGCCCGAGCTCTGCATCTCGATCACCAGCGGCTGGACCAGCAGCGCGTGCGCCGGTGTGCCGAGGATGAAGAGGGCCATGGCCGCCGCAACCGCGGCGAGCCTCGAGGGCAACGACGAGAATTTCATGGTGGCGAACTCCGGGAGCGGCCAGTTCAGTATGGCCCCCAGCCCCCTGAAAATCGGTTCATCGGCGTGGTTACGCGATGATGGAAGATGGCCCGACCCGAAGGCCGTGCCATCCCATGTCATGTCCTGGAAGGGATCAGGCGACGGGCGCCATCACCACCTTCAGGAAGTCCGAGTAGGTGCCTTGCAGCAGCAGCTTGCTGGTGTCGGCGTCCACGTCGACCGTGAACGAGAAGGTGCCAGCGGTCGCCTGGGTGGCGGGCACCACCGGGGTGGTGCCGGCCGCGACGTTCTGGGCATTGCCGGTCACGCCGTCAAAGTTGATCGCCACGTCATAGTCGACATCGTTGGTGAAGTCGGTGTCGGTCGTGGTGTTGGCCGAGTTGCGCAGGCCACCGTTCAGCGAGTTCACGGTGATGTCAAAGCGACGGTTGCACTGCGAGAACGGCACGCTGACGGTCGCGGCCGCGGCCTTGATCGTGTTGTTGGTGTCGTTCTGGATGTCGAACGTGATCGTGCCGTCGGCTTCGGCGACCGTGCCGCCCTGGCCGTTGGCGCCGAACTGGCCCGACGCGTTGGTCAGACCCGTGACGGTGCCACCCTGCGCGCCCAGCTTGCAGAAGGTGTCAACGGTCGAGTTCAGCAGCCACCAGGCCTGCGCGTCCTGACCATAGGTCTGGGTGGCGTAGCTGGAGGGCGCGGCGTTGGCGGTGCCAGCGATCGCGAGAGCGGCAACGGCCGCGAGCAGGGTCTTCTTCATGTCGTCTCTCTCCTGAGGAAAGTGGGGACGGTCCCCGGTTTGACCGGGCCCGCCGCCCGGCATGAGCACCCCGACCGGGGCGTCATTCTGTGTGACGCGGCGTCTAGTCTCCCAGCCTTGGTGCCAGACGCAGCGTCAGGTGATCGGAATAGGTGCCGGCCAGCAGGGGCTGGGGGTCGGCGTCGACGGTGACCTCGACCGCGCCCTCGCCCGCCATGCGGCGCCGGCTGACCTCGATGCGATCACGACATTCCGCGCGGCGCCCGACGCCCATGCGACCGCTGCGGCAGTCCAGCATCAGGCGGTCGGCAGGGCCGCGCACCACTGCGCGATAGGGCACCAGCGTGCGAAAGTCGGTGTCGCCGGTGGAGGCGTCCTGGATTTCCAGCCCGGCATTGCGCGAAACCAGGGACACCTCGAAATCGGTGTTGCAGTTCATGCGGAAGGGCAGCACCACCCGGGTGGCGCGGGTGCCGCCATTCCGCCGGTCCTGGATGCTGTCCATCCGCGGGGTGTTCGACCCCAGCAGCTCGAGCGAGCAGCGCGGGGTCACATGGCCACGCACCTCGTAGCGCAGCGAGTCCGTCGTCAGAATGGGCGGACCGCCAGGCCGTGCGGCATGAGCCGCCGGCGCGGCCATGGCGGCCAGGCCGATCGCCAGCGCAGCGACACCCGCGGCGGCGCGCAGCGTGCGGCGCAGGCGCCCCGGCACGTCAAACCCTGCGTTCACCTGACCCACATTCCGTGCCATGACTGGTTCCGTCCCTCGGTTCGTTCACGGATTATCAATCATGTTGCGGACCGCAAGCGCTTTCGCCTCATCGGAGCAACAGGACTGATCCCGTGTCGGACCGCCGTGGCGGCCACACCGGTGGCCCTGCAGGGTCCGTGCCAGCCGCCTGGTGGCAGGATTCACCAAGATCGTGCGGTTCGGGGGGCAATACGGGGCATTCAGGCCCCGGTGGACCGTCCGTGAACGGCATGTTCGTGCCGGAACGAAACAGCCCGTTCATGTGTATGCCACTCGCTTATCAGGGGAGTCCGCTTCCGGCCATTCACTATACGCTCTGAAAGTGTGTTGCCTGCGCAACAGCCAGTGCGGGCCCCGGCTTCAGGCGTTGGCGGTCGCTGGTGTGCCGATGTGTGCGTGTGCGCGCACCGACTGCTCGATGGCGCCGAAGATCGAGCGGCCGCGCGCATCCAGCATCTCGATCCGCACGCGCGATCCGTCGCGCAGGAAGGGCGTGCGCGGCGCCCCCTCGCGCAGGGTCTCGACCGTGCGCTGTTCCGCCAGGCACGAATAGCCCAGCCCGCCATCGGCCACCGGGCGTCCGGGCCCGCCATCGGCGTCGCGGTTGGACACCGTGCCCGAACCCACAAGGGTGCCTGCGCACAGGTCGCGTGTGCGTGCGGCGTGGGCCACCAGCGTACCGAAATCGAACGTCATGTCGACGCCGGCGTCGGCGCGGCCGAACGGCCGTCCGTCCAGGTCCACCGAAAGCACGCCATGGAGCCGCCCGTCGCGCCACGCCCCGCCCAGCGTCTCGGGCGTCACGGCCACGGGCGACAGCGCCGAGGCCGGCTTGGACTGGACGAAGCCGAACCCCTTGGCCAGCTCGCCCGGGATCAGGTTGCGCAGCGAGACATCGTTCAGCAGCACCACCAGCGCGATGGCGGCCAGGGCCTCCTCGCGGCTGGCGCCCATGGGCACGTCGCGGGTGATCACCGCCACTTCGGCCTCGAGGTCACAGCCCCAGGCCTCGTCCGCCAGCGGGATGACCCCACGCGGGCGCAGAAAGCCGTCCGAGGCGCCCTGATACATCAGCGGATCGGTCCAGAACGAGGCGGGCATCTCGGCGCCGCGGGCCCGGCGCACCAGCTCGACATGGTTCACATAGGCCGAGCCGTCGACGAACTGGAAGGCACGCGGCAGGGGCGAAAGCGCCTCGCGCTCGTGGAAGCGTTCGCGCGGGGCGACATCCAGCCTCAGCTGCTGTGCCAGGGCCTCAAGGCGCGGACCCGCCAACGCCCAGTCGTCCAGCGCCGCCTGAAGGGTGGGGGCGACCGGGGACGCGTCGGTGAACCAGGCCAGGTCGTCGGACACCACGACCAGCCGGCCGTCGCGGCCTCCCTCCAGCGATGCCAGTTTCACGCGTTTGCCCTCCAATGCGATGCCGGCGCGTCCGCCCCGGTCCGTGGGACATCCTGCGCGCATCGGTGCGCGGTGTTCAACCCGGCTCGAACACGCCCAGAATGCCCAGCGTGCGCTCGACCTCGACCTGCGGCACGCTTTCCAGGGTCGGGGCCGAGAAGGTGGTCACCCGCCCGCGCGGGGCACACAATTGCGGGTTCGACGCGCCCGAGAACAGCACCAGGGTGCGCGTGCCGGCAGCCGCTGCCAGATGGGTCGGGCCGGTGTCGTTGCCGATGGCGACGTGGGCTCGCTCGGCCAGAGCGATGATCTGCAGCAGGTCGGTGCGCGCGACCAGGTTCACGGCCCTGGGCTCGGCCCGGGCGATTTCGGCGCCGGCCTCGGCTTCGGGCCCGGCGCCGATCACCACCGGTGTGATGCCCGAGGCCGCCAGCCGTCGCGCCAGTTCGCCATAGCGGGCCGCCGGCCAGCGTTTTTCGGGGCGATGCGCCGACGCACCCGGGATCAGCAGCGCATAACGCCCCTCCAGGCCGAAGGTGGCGGGTTCATAACGCGGATTGGGGGCGCCCGGCTTGCGGTACCAGCTGACATCCGGCAGCGGCGCATGGCCGATCGCAAAGCCGCCCTCGGGCCCCACCCCGGCAAACCACAGCTGCTCGGCCAGCCGGTCCAGCGTGTGCAGCGACAGCCGGTTGGGGTTGTCGTGCAGATAGGCACAGCCCGTCGCCATGCCGCACCACAGGGGCGGCCAGGGGCGCATCAGGTGGAAGTAGCGGTTGGTCCGCCCCGAGGTCTGCAGATCGTACACGATGTCATAGCGCTGGGCCCGCAGGCGCGTCAGCAGCGGCAGCAGATCGCGGGTGCGTGCGGGCCGGCCGTCGGTCTCGACCTCGTCGAACCAGGGACACGCCTCCAGCAGGGTGCGGAAGGGCGGGGTGGTCAGCACGGTGATGCGGGCGTGGGGGTGATGCTCGCGGATCATCCGTGCGGGCGCCAGCGCCTGCACCAGGTCGCCCAGGGCGGACAGCTTGATGACCAGCACGCGCCGGGCGTCGCGCGGCGCGGGCTCGAAACTGGCGGGACGGGTCAGGCCGCGCATGGAAAGCCCGGCACAAGGCGCGCATAGACGTCAAGTGTGGCATCCTGCAGGGCGCGGGTGGTGAAGGCCGCGCGCACCCGCACCGCCGCCCGCGCCCCCATCGCCGCGGCGCCCTCGGGGTTGGCCAGCAGTGCGGCCACGGCCTGCGCCATCGCCGCCGCATCGCCGGCCGGCACCAGCCGCCCGGTGTCGCCGTCCAGCACGGTTTCCAGATGCCCGCCCAGCGCCGTGGCCACCACCGGGCGCGCCATCGCCTGGGCCTCGACCACCGCGCGCCCGAACGCCTCGGGC
>DBAV01000217.1 GCA_002291875.1 Hyphomonadaceae bacterium UBA1001 | reverse complement strand
TGCGCGGGTCTTCCATCATGAAGGTGATGATCTCGCGGAACACAGAATTGTAGTGTTCATCCAGGTTTTCATCACGGAACCAGACATTGATCGCCAGCTTGCGGTCCCGGTTGGCATAGGCGTCCAGCACACCCCGCAGCAGCTGGCCGGCCATCTTGCCCATGCGCTCGACCGAGCGGGTCAGCTGCACGGGTTCGGTCTGCTGCAGATAGGTCACGCGGCGCGCGGTCGATTTCGCAAGGTCGCCGACGCGCTCGATCTCGGCGGCAAGCTTCATTGCCGCCAGCACCGCGCGCAGGTCGTCGGCCACCGGCTGGCGCAAGGCGAGCAGCTTGACCACGCGGCGTTCGATCTCGCGCTGAACGGCGTCGATGCGCTCGTCCCGCTGGATCACCTCGTCCGCCAGGGCCGCGTCGCGACGCACGAGCGCCGTCAGGGCGTCCTGCAGCTTCGCCTCGGCACGGCCGCCCATGGTGACGACCTCCTCGTTGAGGCTCGCCAGCTCCTCGGCGAATGCGCGGACGATATGCTCGGCCATGGTCTGTGCGTCTCCTAGCCGAAGCGGCCGGTGATGTAGTTCTGGGTCAGCTGTTCGCGCGGGTTGGTGAAGATTTCCTCGGTCGGGCCTGATTCCACCAGCCGCCCGAGGTGGAAGAAGGCCGTCTTCTGCGAAACCCGTGCCGCCTGCCCCATCGAGTGGGTCACGATGATGATGCAGAAGTTTTCGCGCAGCTCGTCGATCAGTTCCTCGATCTTGGCGGTCGCGATGGGATCGAGGGCGGAGCACGGCTCGTCCATCAGGATGATCTCGGGGTTCACCGCGATGGCGCGCGCGATCACCAGGCGCTGCTGCTGGCCGCCCGAAAGCCCGGTGCCGGGCTGATGCAGGCGGTCCTTGACCTCTTCCCACAGACCCGCACGCCGCAGGGACGCCTCGACGACCGCCTCGAGTTCGGCCTTGCCGCGCGCCAGGCCATGGATGCGCGGGCCATAGGCGACGTTCTCGAAGATCGACTTGGGAAAGGGATTGGGCTTCTGGAAAACCATGCCCACCGAGGCGCGCAGCACCACCGGGTCCACCGCGCGGTCATAGGCATTTCTGCCGTCGATGTCGACGACGCCCTCGACGCGGCATCCTTCGATGGTGTCGTTCATGCGGTTGATGCAGCGCAGGAAGGTCGACTTGCCACAGCCCGACGGTCCGATGAAGGCGGTGACCGAACGGCTCGGAATGTCCAGCGAGACATCCATCAGGGCCTGCTTGGCACCATAAAACACGTTGACATTGCGCGCGCGGACCTTGGCCGCCGCTTCGGGGGCGTAGGTCGGCGCTGCGGCCACCATGGTGGCGGCACCTTGCGGATCGGCAGCAGGCGGCATGTCGGTCGCTTTCTGGACAGGGGCGTGGTTGGCGGTGGCAGCGGGATCGAGGCTGGTCATGGTGTCACCAGCGACGCTCGAAACGGCGGCGGATGTAGACGGCGATGCCGTTCATCACGACCAGCATCGCCAGCAGGATGACGATGGCTGCCCCGGTCAGGGACTGCCAGGACTGCTCGGCCCGCGTGGCCGCCCAGTTGAACACGTTGACCGGCATCACGCTGGCCGTGTCGGTAAAGCCCGTGGGCACGTCGTTCACGAAGGCGACCATGCCCAGCAGCATCAGCGGGGCGGTCTCGCCCAGCGCATGCGCCATCGCCAGGATCGAGCCGGTCATGATGCCCGGGATCGCCAGTGGCAGGACATGGTGGAACACCGTCTGGACCTTGGACGCCCCGACCCCCAGCGCGGCCTCGCGGATCGAGGGGGGCACGGCCTTCAAGGACGCGCGCGTGGCGATGATCACGGTCGGCAGCGCGATCAGCGCCAGCACGATCCCGCCCAGCACGGGCGAGCCGCGCGGCAGGCCAAAGCCGTTGATGAAGACCGCCAGCCCCAGAAGGCCGAACACGATCGACGGCACGGCGGCCAGGTTGTTGATGTTGACCTCGATGATGTTGGTCAGCCGGTTCCTGGGCGCGAACTCCTCGAGGTAGATCGCCGCTGCCACGCCCACCGGCACGGCCAGGAACATGGTGACCACCAGCGTCAGCAGAGATCCCACGATGCCGCCCAGAGCCCCGGCCAGTTCGGGCTCGGTTGAATCGGCATTGGTGAACAGGGCGGTGTTGAAGCCGGCGCGCACCAGCCCCTGGCTCTCGAGGTCACGCACCCAGGCGATCTGCGCGTCCGACACCGTGCGACGGGTTTCAGGCACTTCGATTGCGCGCAGTGTCCACTGACCGGCTGGCTGCTGGGCCGCCGAGTCCAACCCGACCAGCACCCGCCCGCGCAGCACCGTGCCGCCCTCGATCGCATCCACGCGAACGGCGCCGCCATTGACGTGCACCAGAAGCGACGGCCGGTCGGTGCCCAGAATGACGACCCGCCCGGTGCGAATGGCCTCGACCTCGGCGTTGGCGGCATTGATGCGGGTGTCCAATGCGGCGCGCCCGGCAACATCGCCCGGGTCAAGCCCATCGCGCTGCTGCTCGAGCGGAACGACGACCGCGGTGCGCTGGCGTTCAGCCTCGGCCGAGGCATCGAAGGGGACCAGCGACTGCAGCTCGGCCAGCGGTGCAGACAGGGTCAGCGTGATCGCGCCCGCCGTGCCCGAGGGGGAAATCCCTGCACCGGGGCTGGTGATCCGCTCGGCGCTGACCATGCCTTTCAGATAGCTGTCGATCCGGTCACGCAGGGGGAAGGACACCTCGCGCGTGGTGCCCACCGCACCGGGATCGGACGCCACGAGCGCCCCCAGCCGGCCCGCGGCCAGCACGCCCACCATGCCCACCGCCAGCGTGATCAGGCCCCCGGGGACCAGGAGCGTCGCGGCGATGTCGCCTGCCACGGGGTCGGCGGCGGGGAAGATCAGCGTGTAGACGCGGATGACGCAATAGGCGACGACCTTGGTCATCACCGCGAACAGCGCCGCCACCGGCGCCGGGGCCAGGGCATAGGTGTTGGGCAGCCAGAAATGCAGCGGGATCAGCGCCCCCTTGACCAGGAACACGGCCAGAAGCAGCGCCGCCGCGACGCGGACCGAGGCCGCGTCGCCCTCGGGCAGGGAGGCCAGGCGCAGGGCCAGGTCGGCCATGTTCAGCGTGCCGAAGACCGCATAGATCACCCCCAGCGCGAAGAGGAACAGGGTCGAGCCGNNCGCCCACCATGCCCCGCAGCTCGCGGTCGGTGCGCTCGCCGGCATCCGCGCCCACAAGCCGCTGGCCAAGCGAATCGATGACGACGGCGTGAAAGTCGCCCTGGAGGCGCATGGTGGCCGGGTCGCGCGTGCCGGCAGGATCGACCTTGGCGGCATCCAGCGTCACCGGCAGGGTGATCTGGTGCCAGAAAAAGCCACGCCACGCCTGCACGCCCACCGACCACAACAGGATCGCCAGAAAAACGCCGGCAATGCCCAGGGCGACAATGCCATAGGCCTTG
>DBAV01000057.1:12185-12552 GCA_002291875.1 Hyphomonadaceae bacterium UBA1001 | reverse complement strand
AGACCAGGCGCTTCAGGGGCGTGCCCGGCCGCCGCTCGGACGTGAAGAAGGCGGTCGTCACCCTCGCCGAGGGTGATGCCATCGACATCACGACAGGCCTGTGAGGGAGAGCGCATCATGGCGTTGAAGACTTTCCGCCCGACCTCGCCCGGCCGTCGCCAGCTGGTCACCGTCGATCGTTCGGACCTCTGGAAGGGCGGCCCCGTGAAGGGCCTGTCCGAGGGCCTGACCAAGAGCGGCGGACGCAACAACATGGGTCGCGTGACCTCGTTCCGGACCGGTGGCGGCCACAAGCGCCTCTATCGCCGGATCGACTTCAAGCGCCGCAAGTTCGACGTGCCTGCCACGGTCGAGCGGCTGGAGTATG
>DBAV01000057.1:506-11845 GCA_002291875.1 Hyphomonadaceae bacterium UBA1001 | reverse complement strand
GAGTATGACCCGAACCGCACCGCCTTCATCGCGCTGGTGCGCTATGCCGACGGCGAGCTGGCCTACATCATCGCCCCCCAGCGCCTGAAGGTCGGCGACACCGTGATTGCCGGTGACAAGGTCGACGTGAAGCCGGGCAATGCGATGCCGTTGCGGGCCATCCCGATCGGCACCATCGTCCACAATGTCGAGCTGCGTCCCATGAAGGGCGGCCAGATGGCGCGCGCCGCGGGCTCGTATGCCCAGGTGGTGGGGCGCGACAGCGGCATGATCCAGCTGCGCCTGATGTCGGGCGAAGTGCGCCTGGTTCCCGATGGCTGCCTGGCCACGGTCGGCGCGGTGTCGAACCCGGACAACATGAACGAGGTGTGGGGCAAGGCCGGCCGCGCGCGCTGGCTGGGCCGCCGCCCGTCGGTCCGCGGCGTCGCCATGAACCCGGTCGACCACCCCCATGGCGGCGGTGAAGGCCGCACCTCGGGCGGCCGCCACCCGGTCACCCCGTGGGGCAAGAAGACCCGTGGTCCCAAGACCCGCAAGACGAAGGCGTCGGATCGTCTGATCATCCGCCGCCGCCAGCACAAGAAGGCCTGATCCGCATGCCACGCTCCGTCTGGAAAGGGCCGTTCGTCGACGGCTATCTCATCAAGAAGGCCGAGAAGGCGGCGGGTTCCGCGCGCCGCGAGGCGGTCAAGACCTGGTCGCGCCGCTCGACCATCATGCCGCAGTTCATCGGCCTGACCTTCCAGGTCCACAACGGCAACAAGTTCATCCCCGTGACCGTCTCCGAGGACATGATCGGCCACAAGTTCGGCGAGTTCGCGCCCACCCGCACCTATTACGGGCACGGCGCGGACAAGAAGTCCAAGAGGAAGTAAGCCATGTCCAAGCCCAAGGCTCCCCGCCGGGTCGGTGACGACGAGGCGATGGCGATGGCCCGCAACCTCCGCGTCAGCCCGCAGAAGCTGAACCTCGTGGCGCAGTCGATCCGCGGCATGCGCGTCGAGAAGGCGCTGGCCGAGCTGGAATTCTCGCGCAAGCGGATCTCGACGGACGTGCGCAAGTGCCTCCAGTCGGCGATCGCGAACGCCGAGAACAATCACGGCCTCGACATCGACCGGCTGGTCGTCGCCAAGGCCTTTGTCGGCAAGAACATGGTCATGAAGCGGATGCACGCCCGGGCGCGCGGCCGCGGTTCGCGCGTGGAAAAGCCCTTCTCGCAGATCACGATCATCGTGCGCGAGACGGTGGAGAGCGTCTGATGGGTCAGAAGGTCAATCCGATCGGGCTCCGGCTCGGCATCAATCGCACCTGGGACAGTCGCTGGTATGCCAACACCGGCGAGTATGCGCGCCTGCTGCACGAGGACATCCGCATCCGTCGTGCGCTGCGCACCGACAAGAGCCTGGCCAAGGCCAGCGTGTCGCGCATCGTGATCGAGCGGCCGCACCGCAAGTGCCGCGTGACCCTCTATGCCGGCCGTCCAGGCATGGTGATCGGCCCGTCGGGCAAGAACATCGACGAACTGCGCCGCAAGCTGGGCGCGCTGGTCAAGGACGCCGAGGTTCACCTCAACGTCCTCGAGATCCGCAAGCCCGAGACGGACGCGCTCCTGGTGGCGCAGGGCATTGCCCAGCAGCTCGAGGGCCGCGTCGCCTTCCGGCGCGCCATGAAGAAGTCGATGCAGTCGGCCATCCGCATGGGCGCCCAGGGCATCCGCGTGAACGTTTCGGGGCGCCTGGGCGGCGCCGAGATCGCGCGGATGGAATGGTATCGCGAAGGCCGCGTGCCGCTGCACACCCTGCGTGCCGACGTCGACTATGGCACCTACGAGGCCAAGACCGCCTATGGCATCATCGGCGTGAAGGTCTGGATCTTCAAGGGCGAGGTGCTCGAGCACGACCCCATGGCCCAGGACCGCCGCGCTGCCGAGCAGGGCGAGCGTCCGCGTGGCGAGCGCGTGGAGCGCGACCGCGAGCGTGACAACCGTCCGCGTGGTGACCGCAATGATCGCAACCGTCGTGGCCCCGGCCGCGGTCCCGGCCGTGGTGCGTCCGCGGTCCAGAACGCCGAAGGCTGAGGAGCTGAACGGCCATGATGCAGCCGAAGAAGACCAGGTTCCGCCGCGCCTTCAAGGGCCGGATCTCGGGTGAGGCCAAGGGCGGCACGGCGCTGAACTTCGGGTCCTACGGCCTGAAGGCGCTTGAGCCGGAACGCCTGACCGCCCGCCAGATCGAGGCGGCGCGCCGCGCGATCACGCGTCAGATGAAGCGTCAGGGCCGGGTGTGGATTCGCATCTTCCCCGACGTGCCGGTGTCGCAGAAGCCCGCCGAAGTCCGGATGGGTTCGGGCAAGGGCGCTCCCGAATACTGGGCCGCCCGGGTCAAGCCGGGCCGGATCATGTTCGAGATCGACGGCGTTCCCGACGAGGTCGCGCGCGAGAGCCTGCGCCTGGGCGCGGCCAAGCTGCCGATCCGCACCCGCGTCGTCACCCGCATTCCGGGCATGTGAGAAGGTCCTCGACGATGAAGATCGCCCAAGTGCGGGGCCTGACCCCCGACCAACTTTCCGAGGAGCTGGCCAAGCTCAAGCGGGAACAGTTCAACCTGCGTTTCCAGCAGGCGACCAACCAGCTGGAAAAGCCTTCGCGTGTCCGTCAGGTCCGCCGAGACATCGCCCGGGTCCAGACGGCCCTGCGCGAGAAGTCCGGCACCGGACGCGCGTGACCAGTTAAAGGAGCGGCGCGATGCCCAAACGCGTGATGCAAGGTGTCGTGGTGAGCGACAAGGGGGAGAAGACGGTGGTCGTCCGCGTCGAGCGGACCTTCCTCCATCCGGTCCTCAAGAAGACCGTCCGCCGGTCCAAGCACTATCATGCGCACGACGAGACCAACGCCGTGCGCGAAGGCCAGACCGTGACCATCCAGGAATGCCCGCCCAAGAGCAAGCTCAAGCGGTGGGAAGTCGCCTCGGTTGCCGGAGGGTCTGACCAATGATCCAGATGCAGACCAATCTCGATGTCGCCGACAATTCGGGCGCCAAGCGGGTGATGTGCATCAAGGTGCTGGGCGGCTCCAAGCGTCGCTATGCCACCGTGGGGGACGTCATCATTGTCTCCATCAAGGAGGCGATGCCGCGTGGCCGCGTGAAGAAGGGCGACGTGAAGAAGGCCGTGGTGGTGCGCGTGTCCAAGGACATCAAGCGCCGTGACGGTTCGGTGATCCGCTTCGACACCAACGCCGCGGTGCTGGTGAACAATGACGGCAATCCGATCGGCACCCGCATCTTCGGTCCGGTCCCGCGCGAGCTGCGCGCCAAGAACCACTCGAAGATCATCTCGCTCGCCCCGGAGGTGCTGTGATGGCTGCCAAGATCCGCAAGGGTGACAAGGTCATCGTCATCACCGGCCGCGACAAGGGCGTGCAGGGTGAGGTGATCCGCATGATCCCGACCGAGGACCGCGCCGTGGTCCGCGGTGTGAACGTGCGCAAGAAGCACAAGAAGCCCACCGCCATGGCCGAGGGTTCGGTGCGCCAGGAAGAGGCGCCGATCCACGTGTCCAACCTCGCGCTGGTCGATCCGCAGACGGGTGGCCCGACCCGCGTCGGATTCAAGGTCAAGGAAGACGGGCGGAAGGTCCGGATTGCCAAGAAGTCCGGGGTCGAGATCGATGGCTGAGAATTACACACCCCGCATGAAGCGTCGCTATCGCGACCAGATCCGCGCCTCGATGCGCGAGGAGTTCGGCTATTCGAACGACATGCAGATCCCCGGCCTCGAAAAGGTGGTGATCAACATGGGCGTGGGCGAGGCCGTCGGCGACTCGAAGAAGCTGCAGTCCGCCATGCAGGCGCTGACGCTGATCTCGGGCCAGAAGCCGGTCTCGACCAAAGCGCGCAACTCGATCGCGGGTTTCAAGATCCGTGAGGGCATGGCGGTGGGCTGCAAGGTCACCCTGCGCGCCGACCGCATGTACGAGTTCGTCGACCGCCTGGTCACCATCGCCCTGCCGCGGGTCAAGGACTTCCGTGGCCTCAACGGGCGCTCGTTCGACGGCCGTGGCAACTACGCCATGGGCCTCAAGGAACACATCGTGTTCCCCGAGATCAACTACGACACCATCGACCAGCTCTGGGGCATGGACATCGTCGTCGCCACCACCGCCCGGACGGATGCCGAAGCCAAGGCGCTGCTGCGCCACTTCGACTTCCCGTTCCGCAACTGATCCGAGGTTCAACGACATGGCCAAGAAGAGCTCGGTCGAGAAGAACGAACGCCGCAAGCGGCTGGTCGCCCAATATGCCGAACGGCGTGCGGCGCTGAAGGCACGCACGCTGGACGCCGACCTGCCGCTGGAGGAACGCTTCGAGGCGCGCCTCAAGCTGGCGGAGCTGCCGCGCAATTCCGCCCCCTCGCGGGTGCGCAACCGGTGCGAGATAACCGGCCGCCCGCGGGCTTTCTATCGCAAACTCCGCATGTCGCGGATCTCGCTGCGTGACCTCGCGTCGCGCGGGATGATCCCCGGCATGGTCAAGTCGAGCTGGTGAGGAGGCCTCGATGACGGCCGTGAACGATCCGCTGGGCGACATGCTCACCCGCATCCGCAATGCGCAGGAGCGCAAGCGGTCAACGGTGGTGTCCCCGAACTCCAACATGCGCCGGCGTGTCCTCGACGTGCTGGTGCAGGAAGGCTATATCCGCGGGTATGCCGAGGTGGAGCAGGAGGGCCATCCCGCCCTCGAGATCCAGCTGAAATACTTTGACGGCCAGGCCGTCATTTCCGAGATCAAGCGGGTATCCAAGCCCGGCCGGCGGGTCTACTCGTCGATCCGCGACCTTGGGCTGGTGCGCAATGGTCTTGGCATCTCCATCCTGTCGACGCCCCAGGGTGTCATGTCCGACGCAGCCGCGCGCGCCCGCAATGTGGGTGGCGAGGTGCTGTGCCGGGTCTACTGAGGACGCCGCGATGTCTCGTATCGGCAAGAAACCGATTGTCCTGCCGGCCGGCGTGTCCGTGAACGTCGACGGCCAGGTGGTGACCGTGAAGGGCGGGCGCGGCGCGCTCTCGTTCACGGCGCCGGCCGAGGTCGAGGTCCGCACCGAGGCCAACCAGCTGACGGTGTCGCCGCGCGACGCCGAAGACGCCCGCTCGCGCGCGATGTGGGGCATGAGCCGCTCGATCCTGGCCAACAATGTCAAGGGTGTGTCCGAAGGCTTCGAGCGCGCGCTCGAACTGGTCGGCGTCGGCTATCGCGCCGCCATGAAGGGCGAGGCGGTCGAGCTGTCGCTGGGCTATTCGCACCCGGTCGTTTACACCCCGCCCAAGGGTGTGAAGATCGAGACCGTCAAGCCGACCGAGCTCAAGCTGTCGGGCGCCGACCGCCAGGTCCTTGGTCAGGTGGCGGCCGAGATCCGCTCCAAGCGTCCGCCCGAACCCTACAAGGGCAAGGGCGTGAAGTATTTCGGCGAACGCATCCGCCGCAAGGAAGGCAAGAAGAAGTAACATGCCGACCCGTGATCCCAATGCCAAGCGCGCGGCGCGCGTGCGCACCCGGCTCCGCAAGGTGGCCAATGGCCGCCCGCGCCTGTCGGTCCACCGCTCGTCCAAGCATATCTCGGTGCAGGTCATCGACGATGTGCGCGGGGTGACCCTGGCCTCGGCCTCGACGCTGGAAAAGGAGGCCGTCGGTGGCCTGCGGACCGGCGCGAATGTCGAGGCGGCGGCTGCCGTCGGCAGTCTGATCGCCCGGCGGGCTGCCGAGGCGGGCGTCAAGGCGGTCGTGTTCGACCGCGGACCCTACATTTTCCACGGCCGCGTCAAGGCGCTGGCCGATGCCGCCCGCGAGGGCGGGCTCGAGTTCTGAGGAGAGACCGCCGATGGCGCATGAAGGCGAAGAACAGCGCGGCGGTCGTGGCCGCCGGGACGGCGACAGCCGCGGGCGTGGTCCGGCCGCCGAGGCCGATGGCCAGCCCGAGATCGAAAAGCTGGTCGCGATCAACCGCGTCGCCAAGACCGTCAAGGGCGGCAAGAACTTCGGGTTCGCCGCGCTGATGGTCTATGGTGATGGCGAGGGCCGGGTCGGCTTTGGTCATGGCAAGGCGCGCGAGGTCCCCGAGGCGATCCGCAAGGCCAAGGACGAGGCCAAGAAGACAATGGTACGTATTCCGCTGCGCGACGGTCGCACGCTGCACCATGACGGTGCCGGGCGCTGGGGCGCGGGCCGGGTGTATCTGCGCGCCGCGCCCGCCGGTACCGGCCTGATCGCCGGTGGACCGATGCGCGCCGTGCTCGAAGCGCTGGGCGTCAAGGACGTGGTCGCCAAGTCGATCGGCTCGTCCAACCCCTACAACATGGTGCGCGCTACCATGGACGCGCTGCGCAACCAGACCAGCCCGCGGACCATCGCCATGAAGCGTGGCCTGAAGGTGGGCGAGATCATCGCGCGGCGCCGCGACGGGGTGTCGCCCGACACCCGCGGCACCATCGAAGAAGGGGCATCGCAGCCATGAAGACCAAGACCGTTGTCGTAAGGCTGATCGGCAGTCCCTCGCGCCGCGAGGCCAGCCAGCGCGCGACCATTGTGGGCCTTGGCCTGCGCAAGATCGGTGGCACCCGCGAGCTCGAGGACACGCCGTCCGTGCGTGGCATGATCGCCAAGGTCGCCCACATGGTGGAGGTGGTCGAGACGCGGGGCTGATCCCGCGTCGCGGCCGGTGCGCGCCCCCTGGGGCGGGCGCGGAGGAACGACGATGAAGCTGAACGAGATCGCCGACAATGCCGGGGCCACCAAGGAACGCATGCGCGTCGGGCGCGGCGTCGGCTCGGGCAAGGGCAAGACCGCCGGTCGCGGCGTGAAGGGCCAGAAGTCCCGTCGCGGCGTGTCCATCAATGGGTTCGAGGGTGGGCAGATGCCCATCCACATGCGGATCCCGAAGCGCGGCTTTTCCCCGCCGTCCAGCGAAACCTATGCGTGGACCAATCTGGGCCGGCTGCAGAAGGCGATCGATGCCGGGCGACTGGACGCCGGGCGTCCGGTCGACGAGCAGGCCCTGGTCGCAGCGGGCCTGGTACGCCGCGTGCGTGACGGCGTGCGCCTGCTGGCGCAGGGCACGCTCAAGGCCCGCATCGAAATCACCGTCACCGGCGCTTCGGCCGCCGCAGTGGCTGCCGTCGAGGCAGCCGGCGGTCGCGTGACGGTGACGAAACCGCGTGCGTCCACCGAGGCTTCGGCCTAATGTGACACTCCGGCGCGCGCCGGCGGGGGGCGAATCCCTGCCGCGTGCGCACGACACCGCGCGTGTCGGTCGGCCGCGCGTCAGGAGAGAGCCCCATGGCGTCCGCCGCCGAGCAGCTTGCCGCGAACATCAATTTCCAGGCCTTCGCGCGGGCCCACGAACTCCACAAGCGGATCTGGTTCACCCTGATCGCGCTGGTGGTGTTCCGGATCGGCACCTACATCCCGATCCCGGGGATCGACGTCGAGGCGTTCCGCGCCGCCTTCCAGGCGCAGGCGGGCGGCATCCTGGGCATGTTCAACATGCTGTCGGGCGGCGCCGTCGAGCGCATGGCAATCTTTGCCCTGAACGTGATGCCCTACATCTCGGCATCGATCATCATCCAGCTTCTGGCCACCTCGGTCCCCAGCCTCGAGCGGCTGAAGAAGGAGGGCGGTGAGGCCGGCCGCAAGAAGCTGAACCAGTACACGCGCTATCTGACCGTCGCGCTGGCCATCGTGCAGTCGACCGGCATTGCGGTGGGCCTGGCCAACAGTCCTGGCCTGGTGCCCAATCCGGGCGTGTTCTTCATCCTGTCCACGGTCATCACCCTGACGGGCGGCACCATCTTCTTGATGTGGATCGGCGAGCAGATCACCGCGCGCGGCGTCGGCAACGGCATCTCGCTGATCATCTTCGCCGGCATCGTGGCCGAGCTGCCGCGCTGGTTCAGCCAGGTTCTGGAAATGGCGCGCGTGGGCACGCTCGATGCCTTCCAGCTGTTCATCATCGTCGCGGTCCTGCTGGGTGCGATCGTCTTCATCGTGTTCATGGAGCGCTCGCAGCGGCGGCTGCTGATCCAGTATCCCAAGCGCGCGGCGGGCAACCGCATGTTCGCCGGAGAAAGCTCGTTCCTGCCGCTGAAGCTGAACACGGCCGGCGTGATTCCGCCGATCTTCGCCTCGTCGCTGCTGCTGCTTCCGGGCACTTTCCTGGGCTTCTCGCAGAACGCGCCGAACATGGCTTGGCTGCAGCCGGTGGCCGCGGCCCTGGCTTATGGCACGCCGCTGCACATGGCGCTGTTCGGCCTGGGCATCATCTTCTTTGCCTTCTTCTACACCTCGATCGTGTTCAACCCCGAGGAGACGGCCGAGAACCTGCGCAAGTATGGCGGCTTCATCCCCGGTGTGCGGCCGGGCAAGAAGACCGCCGAATACCTCGATTACGTGCTGACACGGATCACCGTGATCGGGGCGCTCTATCTGGCGCTGGTGTGCCTGCTGCCAGAGATCCTGTTCGCCACCATGGGCGTCCAGTTCGCCCATCTGGGCGGCACATCGCTGCTGATCCTGGTGACAGTCACCATCGACACGGTCGCACAGGTCCAGTCGCACATGCTGGCCCACCAGTATGAGGGCCTGATCAAACGGACCAAGCTCCGGGGCCGCACGCGATGAACCTGATCCTTTTCGGCCCGCCCGCGGCCGGCAAGGGCACCCAGGCACGCCGCCTCGTGGACGAGCACGGCTATGTCCAGCTCTCGACCGGCGACCTGTTGCGTGCGGCGCGCGCGTCGGGCTCGGAGATGGGCCGGCGCGTCGCCGAGGTGATGGACGGCGGCCAGCTGGTCTCGGACGAGATCGTGATCGGGCTGATCGAGGAACAGCTGGCGCTGCATGCCGATGCGCCGGGTTTCATCTTCGACGGGTTTCCACGCACCGTGCCGCAGGCGCAGGCGCTGGATGCCCTTCTGGCCCGGCACGGCATGAAGATCGATGCGGTGATCCGTCTGGTGGTCGACGACCAGGCGCTGATCGGCCGGATCGCGCGCCGCTTTGCCGAACAGGGCAGGGCGGACGACAATCCCGACGCCTTCCGGGTTCGCCTGGGGGCCTACAATTCGCAGACCGCGCCCCTGCTGCCCTTCTATGAGGGCACGGGGCTGCTGCGCGAGATCGACGGCATGGCCTCCATCGAGACCGTGGCCGCCGATATCGCGCGCATTGTCGGCGAGGCCCGTGCGGAGGTGGCCGCGCGTCTCTGAAAGGGGCGTGCGCACTGACTCCGGACGGGGAGAGATGCATTGACGGGGCGGGTCGCCATCAGTATGGGGTGCCGCCTCGCGACAGCATGCCGCGCGTCCGCCCGCTCCCGGGGTCTCCCCGGGGCCGGTCCGGACTTTTTCGAGTTTCAATGACCGGAGGCCCCTCGTGGCTCGCATCGCAGGTGTGAACATCCCCACCAACAAGCGCGTGCTGATTGCGCTGCGCTATATCCACGGCATCGGCCCGGCCATGGCGGCCGAGATCTGCCAGAAGGTGGGAATCGCCAACGACCGTCGCGTCAACCAGCTGACCGATGCCGAGATCCTTCAGATCCGCGAGACGATCGACCGCGAGTATCTGGTCGAGGGCGACCTGCGCCGCGAAGTTGCGACCAACATCAAGCGCCTGATGGACCTGGGCTGCTATCGTGGCCTGCGCCACCGCCGTAGCCTGCCGGTCCGCGGCCAGCGCACCCACACCAATGCCCGCACCCGCAAGGGCCCCGCCAAGGCCATCGCCGGCAAGAAGCAGGCGACCCGCAAGTAATCCTCGCGCACTCCGCGCACCCTCACCCACAGAAGAGACGCCCCCACCATGGCCAAGCAGGATGCCGCCCGCGTCAAGCGCCGCGAACGCAAGAACATCGCCTCGGGCGTGGTTCACGTGAACGCCAGCTTCAACAACACCATGATCTCGATCGCCGACAGCCAGGGCAATGTCATCGCCTGGTCGTCGGCCGGCATGATGGGGTTCAAGGGATCGCGCAAGTCGACCCCCTACGCCGCCCAGGTTGCCGCCGAGGACGCGGGCCGCAAGGCGATGGAGCACGGCATGCGCACCGTCGAGGTGAACGTGTCGGGGCCCGGCTCGGGCCGCGAATCGGCCCTGCGTGCCCTGCAGGCCGTCGGCTTCATGGTCACGTCGATCCGTGACGTCACCCCGATCCCGCACAATGGCTGCCGCCCGCCCAAGCGTCGGCGCGTCTGAGTTTTCGCCCGACGGCGCCGGGGCCTGTCCCGACCCGTCCGGCCATCGGAATGCCGGCGCATCGCGCGGCCTGTCCGTCCCCTGAGCATGAGGTCCGAATGTCACTCGAACGCAACTGGACGTCGCTGAAGCGCGCACCCAAGCCGGCCGTCGAGCCGAGCCAGGTCGATCCGCGCCGCCGCGCCACCCTGGTGGTCGAACCGCTCGAGCGCGGTTTCGGCCAGACCCTGGGCAATTCGCTGCGCCGGGTGCTGCTGTCCTCGCTGCAGGGCGCGGCCATCACCTCGGTCCAGATCGACGGTGTGCAGCACGAATTCACCACCGTCCCCGGCGTGCGCGAGGACGTCACCGCGATCGTGCTGAACCTCAAGCAGGTGTCGCTGCGCCTGCGGGGCGAGGGGCCCAAGCGCGTGCTGCTGCGCGGACGCGGGCCGACCACGCTGACCGCCGGCCACATCCAGGTCACCGGCGACATGGAGATCCTGAACCCCGACCACGTCATCTGCGTGCTGGACGAGGGTGCGGACGTGCGCATGGAGCTGACCGTCGATGTGGGCCGCGGCTATGTCGCCGCCCGGCGTGCCGACGACGCCCCGCTGGGCCTGATCGCCATCGATTCGATCTTCACCCCCGTCCGCCGCGTGGCCTACCGGGTCGAGAACACCCGCTCGGGCGAGGCGCTGGACTTTGACAAGCTGATCCTCGACGTCGAGACCGACGGCTCGGTGACGCCTGACGAGGCGGTGGCGCTGGCCGCCCGCATCCTGCAGGACCAGCTTCAGACCTTTGTCACCTTCGAAGAGCCCAAGAAGCCGAAAGAGCAGCAGGAACGCCACGACCTGCCGTTCAACCCGTCGCTGCTGAAGAAGGTCGACGAGCTCGAGCTGTCGGTTCGTTCGGCGAACTGCCTGAAGAACGACAACATCACCTATATCGGCGATCTGATCCAGAAGTCCGAGGGCGAGATGCTGCGCACCCCGAACTTCGGCCGCAAGTCGCTGAACGAGATCAAGGAAGTGCTGGCCTCGATGGGCCTGCACCTCGGCATGGATGTCGCCAACTGGCCGCCCGAGAACATCGAGGACCTGGCCAAGAA
>DBAV01000057.1:0-177 GCA_002291875.1 Hyphomonadaceae bacterium UBA1001 | reverse complement strand
ACATCGAGGACCTGGCCAAGAAATATGAAGACCAGATCTGAGCGCGGTCACCAGACCCCGCGGGAGTAGAGAACGATGCGCCACGGCATTGCCCAGAAGAAGCTGAACCGCACCGCGGCCCACCGCACGGCCATGCTGGCCAACATGGCGGCGGCCCTGATCAAGCACGAGCAGATC
>DBAV01000039.1 GCA_002291875.1 Hyphomonadaceae bacterium UBA1001 | reverse complement strand
GCCCGAGCGAGCCAAAGCCCTGGGCCACCGAGTCGGACTGGACATCACCGTCATAGTTCTTGCAGGCCCAGAGGAAGCCGCCATTCCACTTCATCGCCGAGGCGACCATGTCGTCGATCAGGCGGTGCTCATAGGTGCCGCCGAACGCCTTGAACTGCGCCTCGAATTCGCTGGCCCAGAGTTCGGCGAAGATGTCCTTGAACCGCCCGTCATAGGCCTTGAGGATGGTGTTCTTGGTCGACAGATAGACCGGCACCCTGCGGGCCAGCGCATAGTTGAAGCAGGCGCGGGCAAAGTCGCGGATCGAGTCGTCGACATTGTACATGCCCATGGCGACGCCGGCGCCCTCGAAGGTGAAGATCTCGCGCTCGATGGTCTGGCCGTCCGCACCCTCGAACTTCATGGTCAGCCGGCCCGCGCCGGGCACGCGGAAATCGGTGGCCTTGTACTGGTCGCCAAAGGCGTGGCGCCCGATGATGATGGGGCGCGTCCAGCCGGGCACCAGGCGCGGCACATTGCGGCAGATGATCGGCTCGCGGAACACCACCCCGCCCAGGATGTTGCGGATGGTGCCATTGGGCGACTTCCACATCTGCCTGAGGCCGAACTCCTTCACCCGGGCCTCGTCGGGGGTGATGGTGGCGCACTTGATGCCCACGCCATGTTCCAGGATGGCATTCGCCGCGTCGACCGTCACGCGGTCCTCGGTCCGGTCGCGTTCCTCGATCCCCAGGTCATAGGTGTGCAGGTCGATGTCGAGGAAGGGCAGGATCAGCTTGTCCTTGAGCATCGCCCAGATGATCCGGGTCATCTCGTCGCCGTCGAGATCGACCACCGGATTTGCGACCTTGATCCTGCCATTCATCGTGCCGGTACTCCCCGCGGGCTCCTGCCGCGCCGCCAGCGCCTAGCATTGCGGCCCCGGGCGCGAGAAGGGCGGGGGATGTGCGCATGCAGTTCCGCGTGTGCCTTGATCGGCGCGGGCTGTCGACGCAAGGACGGGCCATGACGACCGCGCTTGACCCGCAGAACGCGCCCGATCTGGTGCTGGTGAACCCCCAGCTTGGCGAGAACATCGGCGCAGCGGCGCGGGTGATGGCGAATTTCGGCCTCGAGCGCATGGTGCTGGTCGATCCGCGCGATGGCTGGCCGAATTCGGACGCCATCACGATGTCCTCGGGCGCGACATGGATCCTCGAGAATGCGCGGCTGACGGCCAGCGTGGAGCAGGCGCTGGCGGGCATGCAGTATGTTCTGGCGACCACCGCGCGGCCGCGCGACATGGAAAAGCCCGTGGTCGGCCCGCGCGAGGGGCTGGCCGAGCTGCGCGCGCGGGCACAGGCCGGTCAGCGGACCGCCATCCTGTTCGGCCCCGAGCGGACGGGCCTTCTGAACCAGGACATCGCCGCCGCCGATGCCATCCTGACGCTGCCGGTCAGCCAGCGCTTTCCCAGCCTGAACCTGGCCCAGGCCATTGCCACCGTGGTCTATGAGTGGCGCGTGGGGGCGGACCTTCCCGTGCCGGAGGTCTTTGCCGAGCAGCTGGCGCCGCCTGCCACGCGCGCCGAGCTGGAGGGGCTGTTCGCCCACATCGAGGCCGAGGCCGAGGCGTCGGGCTTTTATCGTCCCCCCGAAAAGGCCCCGATCGTAAAGCGCAACATCCGCAATGCGCTGCTGCGGGCCCAGCTGACCGAGCAGGAGGTGCGCACCCTGCGCGGCCTGGTGAAGTCGCTGGCGCACTGGCGCGGCGCGGCGCCCGGCCCGATCGGCCTGGAGGGGCAGGCGGACGAGGCGGGGCGCTGAACCCGGCCGGCGCGCACCCGAAAAACGCATTGACCCGGCCGCGCCCCTGAGGCGATATCCGCGCCAGGATCGCGAGGGGGAACGAACATGGCGGGGCTTCGGAACTGGCAGGGTCTGCCCGGGACCATGGACGTCTTCGGGACGTATGTGGCGACCCTGCAGGGTGACGATCTGAGGCTGGATTCGGACGGCCTGCCCGCCGTGATCTGGCTGCCCATGTTCCCCGGGTCCAGCTTCACCGTGGACAGCGTGCGCACGCTCGATCCCGTATTCCCGTTCCAGCCCGAGGCGCCGGTGGTTTCAGACACGCCCGCCGTTCCGCCAGGGCCGGCGATGACCGATCGGGCGCAGAGCGCGGCCGATGCCTGGCTGTCCGGGGGGGTGTCGGACCTGTGGGGCCTGATGCGCTTCGAGCCGGTCTGGTCGGCCGGCCGCGATCGCCCCGATGCGCCTGTGCCGATGGGCGCGCCCAAGGACCCCGATGGCGCCCCGATCCGCGAGGCCAATGGGACTGCGGGCAATGACGTTCTGAATGGCACGGCCGGTGATGACACGCTGGACGGTCTGGGCGGCAATGACACGCTGAACGGGCTGGCTGGCAATGACACGCTGATTGGCGGCGCGGGGGCGGATGCGCTGAATGGCGGGGAGGGCAGCGACACGGCCAGCTATGTCACGGCGCTGGCGGGGATTTATGCGTTCGTCGGCGATGGCGGGAACTGGACCGGGGATGCGGCGGGGGATGTGTGGACCTCGATCGAGAACCTGACGGGGACGGCGTTCAACGACATTCTGGGCATGGGAGCTGGGTCCAACCGCATTGATGGCGGGGCGGGCAATGACGTCCTGTTCGGCGGTGCGGGCGGGGACACGCTGATCGGCGGGGCGGGGGTCGACACGGCCAGTTATGCGACCGCCGCCGGCGGGATCTATCTGTTCATCGGCGATGCGGCCAACTGGACGGGGGATGCAGCCGGCGACCAGCTGCTGGGCATCGAGAACGTCACGGGCACGGCGTTTGCCGACGTGTTGGGCATGGATGACGGGGACAATGTGCTGGCCGGCGGCGGCGGCAATGAC
>DBAV01000056.1 GCA_002291875.1 Hyphomonadaceae bacterium UBA1001 | reverse complement strand
CCCGCCCCGCGCGTCGTACCCCCTTCCCCCACAATTGACGGACCGTTGCGCGCCGCAGGCCGCCGCGCGGTGCGCGTGCCGGGGTGACACACCGCTCGCGCGTTCCAGCGAACGCCCTCGGAACCGCGGGGCCCGGAGGCGGTTACACCCTGCGAGCGGCAGCGGCCCAGGGCGGCCCTGCCGGACTCAGCGTTCCGACACCAATCCCGCACGAACCCGGCTGCCGGGTCGCCCTGAGGAGTGAAGCCGATGCCTCGGATGGATGCCTATCAGATGCTGTCGCGCGACCATGAAAAGGTCGACGGGCTGTTCCGCCAGTTCGAGCGGGCGACACGCCGTTCCGAAATGAACCGGATCGCCGAGCGCATCTGTCATGACCTGATCGTGCACGCCACGCTGGAAGAGGAAATCTTCTATCCCGCCTGCCGCGAACACGTTCAGGACGACAAGCTGGACGAGGCGCAGGTCGAGCACGATGCGGCCAAGACCCTCCTGGCCGAGATCATGGCAGGTGACGCGGACGATCCGTACTTTGCCGCCAAGGTGAATGTGCTGGCCGAGATGATCCGCCACCACGTCCACGAGGAAGAACAAGCCGCGCGCTCGATCTTTGCCCAGGCGCGGCGCAGCGGGCTCGATGCCGACCGGCTCGCCCAGCGCATGCAGCGCCGCCGCGAGGAACTCGAACAGATGGTCGAACGCGGCGAGCTGAACACCCTGACCCTGATGAGCTTCAGCCACCTGCCCGGAGGCACGGTGCGCGCCGGGCAGTCAAGGGGCGCCAGCAATGGTGCGCGCGACCATCAGGCCCGGCCGATCGCCTATGGCGGGCGCGAAACCTATGGTGGCGCCGGCCGCGACGAGCGCAATTACGAGCGCATGCAGGACGGGCGCATGCCCTCCTTCCGCGACAGCCTGATGGACGACCGGGCGCACGACGACGACGCCGATCGCGAGTTCCGGGGCAATTCGGCCGCCTATGGCACCGGCCGGCGCGGCAGTGATGACGAGGACCTCGAGCGCTCGGGCCGCGCCTATCGCTCGGAACGCGGTGACACCAATCCCGCGCGGCGCGCGCAGCAGTCCAGCCGCCACGACAGCTGAACGTGGAGAGACCCATGAGCGACAAACACAACAGCGTTTTTGGCCTGATGCCCTCCATGAGCGGCAGCTGGCTGTGGGAAGAGCCCAAGCGCGCCGGCGCGCCCGAGGGTGCACGCCGTCCCGACAGCGCGCGCCGCAGGAAGGCCGACCGCCCCGTCAGGCCGGATCCGGCGCCCATGCACTCGATCATCTGGGATGTGCTGTTCGGACGGGAGCGTCGTCATGGCTGAGGTCAAACAGGGCGCGGTGGCTGTCGTCACCGGCGGCGCCAGCGGGATCGGCCTTGAGCTGGCGCGGCTGTGCGCCGGCGAGGGACACACGGTCATCATCGTGGACAAGTCCGACGAGGGCGAGGCTCTGGCCACCCGGCTGGCCGAGGAATCGGGGGCGAGCGTCACCGCGATCAAGGCCGACCTCTCGGATCAGGATGGCGTGGACGCTGCCCTCGACCAGATCGACCAGCCCATCGACCTGCTGTTCGCCAATGCCGGCATCGGCATCGGCAAGGCCTTTCTGGACGAGGCGTTCGACGACGTGCTCGAGGTGATCGACACCAATGTGAACGGCACGCTGTATCTGATCCATCGGGTCGGCCGCCAGATGCGCCAGCGCGGCGAGGGGCGGATCCTGGTTACCGGCTCGATCGCCGGCGAAATCCCCGGGCCCTACATGGCGGTCTATCACGCCACCAAGGCTTTCATGAATACCTTCACGCTGGGGCTGCGCCACGAGATGCGCCCCTATGGCGTGGTTGTCAGCGTGCTGATGCCCGGTCGCACCGATACCGCCTTCTTCGACGACAACGATCTTGAAGACACCAGGAACGCCCAGGCCCAGAAGGACGATCCGGCCGATGTCGCAAAGACGGGCTATCACGCCCTCATGCGCGACGAGGCCAGCGTTGTGCACGGCCTGCACAACAAGCTTCAGGTCGCCGCTTCAAAGCTGGCACCCCGGACGGCGACGGCCGCCCAGCACGCCAAAAGCACCAAGCCGGGCTCGGCCACCGACCACTGATCCACGCGGTCGTCCGGCCTGTGCCCCTGGCCGGGGGCGCTAGATCGGAGCGCAGGCGGCTTCGAGCCAGGCGCGGGTGTCATGGTCGGCCTGTGGCGCCAGTGTCTCAAGCACGCGTGCGTGGTAGGCGTCCACCCAGGCCCGCTCGGCCGCGGTCAGCATCGACACCTCGATCAGGCGGCGGTCGATGGGCACCAGCGTCAGCGTCTCAAAGCCCAGCATCTCGCGCTCGCCGCCCGCAATCGGGGCGGGCGGTGTGACGACCTGCAGGTTCTCGATCCGGATGCCCCAGGCGCCGGTGCGGTAATAGCCCGGCTCGTTCGAGACGATCATGCCCGGCTCCAGCGCCTGGGCGTTGGCGACCCGCGCGATCCTCTGCGGCCCCTCGTGAACGCCCAGATACGAGCCCACGCCATGGCCCGTGCCATGGTCGTAATCCAGGCCCGCCTCCCACAAGGCCACTCGCGCCAGCGCGTCCAGCGCATGTCCCGTCACCCCGGGCGGGAAGCGCACGCGCGAAAGTGCGACATGCCCCTGCAGCACGCGCGTGAACGCAGCGCGCATCTCGGCGGTGGGTGTCCCGATCGCCACGGTGCGCGTGACGTCGGTGGTGCCGTCCGGATACTGCCCGCCTGAATCGATCAGGAACAGCGAGCCCGGCTCCAGGGCGCGCGAGGTCTGCGTGCTGGGCCGGTAATGGACGATCGCCCCGTTGGGGCCCGCACCGGCAATCGAGTCAAAGGACAGGTCGCGCAGCTCGCCCGTGTCGTGGCGGAAGGCCTCCAGACGGCTGGAGGCCTCGACCTCGTCCACCCGGCGCCGCACGGCCTCGTGTTCCAGCCACGCCAGAAAGCGCGACACTGCCAGCCCGTCGCGGCGGTGCGCCTGCCGCGCCCCCTCGATCTCGACCGCATTCTTGCACGCGCGCGGCAGCATCACCGGGTCCGGGCGCCGCAGCACGGTCGCCCCCGCCGCCTCGAGCCGCTGTGCGAACCAGCTTCCCGCGCTGGCCGGATCGACCGACACCGCCTTGCCCTCAAGACCCGCCAGACCCGCTTCCAGCTCGTCCTCGGGCCGCAGCGACACCCCGTTTCCCAGCCACGAGCGCAGCGCGTCGGTCACCTTCGAGGGTGCCAGGAACAGCGTCGCCGTGCCATCATCGTTCAGGATCGCCGTCGACAGCGGCAGCGGCGTACGCTCGACATCCCCGCCGCGAATGTTGAACAGCCAGGCGACCGAGGCCGGCGAGGTGATCAGCGCAGCCTGAGCCCCGTCGCGCCGCAGGCCGGCGGCCAGGCGCTCGCGTTTGGATGCGCTGTCCTCGCCTGCATAGGCCAGCGGGTGGGGAACCACCGGCGCGTCGGGGGCGGCCGGACGGTCGTTCCAGACCGTGTCGATCAGGCTGCCCTGGGTCTGCACCAGCACCGCACCCGACCTGGCCGCGGCATCCTTCCAGCGCTGCAGCGTGTCGGCAGCCACCAGCTTGGGATCATACCCCAGCCTGAGGCCCGGTTGCGCCTGGGCGGCCAGCCAGCCATGCACGCCCTCGTCGGTCAGCGAGCGCACCTCGAACAGGGCGGTGTCCACCTGATCGCGCACCTGCAGCGTATAGCGCCCGTCGACAAACACGAAGGCCGCCCCGCGCAGGATCACCGCCGCCCCGGCCGAGCCGGTAAAGCCGGTGGCCCACGCCAGCCGGTCGAAGGCGGGCGGGATATACTCGTTGTGCCATTCGTCCTCGTGCGGGACGATCACCCCGTCGAGGCCCGCGCGCGCCAGGGCCTCGCGGATGGGCGGGAGGGCGTTGCGGCCGAACTGGGGCCCGCCGCGGCTTTCATAGGTCTGGAACATGGGCCCAGACTAGCCCCGCGGGCCGCGTGTGCGCAATCACACGTTCAGCAGCAGGAATTCGCGTTCCCACGGGCTGATGACCTGCATGAAGGTCTCGAATTCGGTGCGCTTGATGGCGCAATAGGTCTGCACGAAGCCCTTGCCGAAGACGTCGTGCAGCTCGTCCGCGTCTTCGAGGGCCTGCACCCCCTCCAGCAGTCCACGCGGCAGGTCGATCTCGGTCAGGCTGGCGGCACCGGAGGTTGGCTGGGTGGGCTGGATGGCATCGCGCATCCCCAGCCAACCGCAGGCCAGGGTCGCCGCGATCGCCAGATAGGGATTGGCATCGGACGAGGGCACGCGGTTTTCCACCCGCCGCGCCTCTGGCCCCGAGGGCGGCACGCGCAGCCCCGTGGTCCGGTTGTCATAGCCCCATTGCGTGTTGGTCGGCGCCGTCTGGCGCCGCGACAGGCGCCGGTACGAGTTTACATAAGGGGCAATCAGCACCGTCACCGCCGGCAGGTACCGTTGCAGCCCGCCGATGAAGTGGAAGAATTCGGGTGTCTGGCGGCCATTGGCATCCGAAAAGATGTTGCGCCCGTCGGCGTCCACCAGCGAGGTGTGGATGTGCATGGCCGAGCCGGGCTCGTTGGACATCGGCTTGGCCATGAAGGTGGCATAGACGTCGTGTTCCAGCGCCGCCTCGCGGATGGTGCGCTTGAGGAAGAACACCTGGTCGGCCAGCCAGATCGGGTCGCCATGGCGCAGGTTGATCTCCATCTGGGCCGCCCCCTCCTCGTGGATCAGGGTGTCGACTTCCAGCTCCTGCGCCTCGGCATAGTCATAGAGCTTTTCGAACAGGTCCTCGAACTCGTTGACGGCCGCGATGGAATAGGAACGCCGCCCCGCCTCCGAGCGGCCCGAACGGCCCACGGGCGGCTCGAGCGGATAGTCCGCGTCGTGGTTCTTCTTGACCAGATAGAACTCGATTTCGGGGGCCACCACGGGGCGCAGGCCGTCCTTGGTGAACAGCTCGACCACCCGGCGCAGCACCTGGCGCGGTGCCAGCTCCAGCGGCCGGCCATCCCGATAGAAGGCATCGTGGATGATCTGGGCGGTGGGGTCGCGCGCCCACGGCACCACCGTCAGGGTGTCGAGGTCGGGCACCATTTCCACGTCCCCGTCATTCGGGTCGTGCGAAAACGCTTCCTCGTCCTCGGGGTATTCGCCCGTGATGGTCTGGGTGAAGATCGAGGACGGCAGCGCCATCGTCGGGTCGGCAAAGAACTTGGACGCGGGCATGATCTTGCCGCGCGCCACGCCCGCCTGGTCGGGGATGACGCACTCGATCTCGGTGATCCGGCGGGCCTGCGTCCATTTGCGGGCGTCGGCGATGGTCTTGATCGCGTCCTCGTCGCCCTCGGGCGCGGGACCGATGACGGGTTTCTTCCTCGGCATGACCCCATCTTATGCCACAACCGCGTTAATGGAAGGCTGAGCGCGCGGCCGGGCCAAAGCTCGAGCCGTTAGGGTGCGCCCCCGGCCTGTACTCGATGGGACCAGCCCGCGCGGCGCCTCAGTGCCGCGCGGGCCGGGATGTGCGGTGGTCGCCGATCAGAACACGAAGTCGGCGGCGGTGATGTCGGTTGCCGTCACGCCGATCAGGCGCACCGTGCTGCCGTCATTGGTCGAGATCAGCGTGTCGGCGCCATCCTGGACGACGGTGAGGTCGTTGAACGCATTGACCGCGGTCGACCCCGAGAAGTCCAGCAGCTCGGTGCCGTCCTGAAAATCGGTGATGGTGTCGTTGCCGAACAGATCGCCGAAGACGAAGGCATCTGTGCCGCCACCGCCGGTCAGCGCGTCAGCCCCATCCCCGCCGGTCAGGCTGTCGTCTCCGGCACCGCCATCCAGCGTATCGGCACCCCCGCGTCCGTCCAGGATGTCATTGCCGCCAAAGCCCGTCAGGACGTTGTCGTTGCCATCCATCGCCAGCGTGTCGGCGAAATTGGTGCCGAACACGTTTTCGATCGAAGTCCAGGTGTCGTCCTGTGCCTCGCCGGTCCAGGTGTTGGAGGCCGCCGTCAGGTCCACCGAGATCGACGCCGTGGCGAAGGCAAAGAAGGCGGTGTCGCTGCCTGTACCCCCGTCCAGCACGTCGGCTCCGATGCCCCCGAGCAGGGTGTCGTCGCCCGCTTCGCCGAACAGGGTGTCGGCGCCGCCAAGCCCGGCCAGCGAATCGTTGCCGTTTCCGCCGCGCAGGTCGTTGGCCTGACCGTCACCGGAAATGTCGTCGGCGAAACCCGAGCCGATCACATTCACAAAGCTCGAGATCGAATCCCCGGCTGCATGTCCGCCCGAGGCACTCCCCAGGCCAAGGTTGATGGTCACGCCGGCATCCGACCCGACATAGCTGAGGGTGTTGACCCCGAGGCCGCCATTGAGAACATCCGCTCCGGCCCCGCCGATCAAAGTGTCATTCCCCTCGCCGCCCTCGAGCGTGTCATTGCCAGCGCCTCCGTCGAGCACATCCGCGCCATTGCGGCCGCGCACCAGGTTGTCGCCCGCGCCCATGGTCAGGGTGTCGGCGAGTTCGCTGCCCTCGACATTCTCGATGCCGATCCAGGTGTCGCCCTGCGCCTCACCCGTCCAGGTCGAAGACGCCGCATTCTGGTCGATGGTGACACCGCTGCTTGCGAACCCGTAGGAGGCGAGGTCGATCCCGTCTCCGCCGTCGATGATGTCGGCGCCGGTGCCACCCATCACGGTGTCATTGCCCACCCCGCCCCGCACCGTGTCATTGCCATCGGCGCCGAAGACGAAGTCGTTGCCGGCCCCGCCGTCGACGACATTGTCGCCCGCGGCCATGCCGATGGCATCATCGAAGGCCGAACCGATCAGGTTCTCGATCCCGAAATACTGGTCGCCGGACGCGTCGCCTGTCCGCTCCGAAGCGTTCTCGGTCAGGAACATGCGCACACCGGCCGTGGCGCTGGCGAAGGTCAGGGTGTCGTTGCCCGCGCCCGCGTCGATCAGGTCACCGCCGGCGCCCCCGTCGAGGGTGTCGTCGCCGCCCAGCCCGACCAGATTGTCGGCACCCGCGCCACCGAACAGCGCATTGCCGGCATTGTCCCCGGTCAGCTCGTCATTGAACGCCGAACCGATCAGCCCGTCGATGAACTGAAGGGCGTCGCCGAGGGCGTGGCCCCCCGTTGCGAAACCACCGCCGAACAGGCTGACCTGGACGCCTGCGTCCGAGCCGGAATAGTCGGCGATGTCGACGGCGCTGCCGCCATTCGTCCCGGTGAGGACGTCACCTCCGGCGCCCCCCTCCATGATGTTGGTGCCTGCCCCGCCGATCAGGGTGTCATTGCCGGCCCCGCCGCGCAGCAGATCGTCGCCCGCGCCGCCCTCGAGGCGATTGCTGGCGTCATCGCCGACCAGGGTGTCGGCAAACGCCGAGCCGGTCAGGTTCTCGACCTGGAACAGCGTGTCGCCGGCCGCGTCTCCACCGGTCCCCAGCCCGCTGGCGAGATCGACCGAAACGCCCGCGGTGGCGGTGGCATAGCTGGCGGTGTCGATACCGCCGCCCCCTTCCACCGTGTCCGCGCCCGCACCGCCGATCAGCACGTCATCGCCTGCGTCACCGAACAGGCCGTCGGCACCGTCGCCGCCATCGATCGTGTCGGCGCCCGCCCGCCCGAAGATGAAGTTCGTGGCAGCGTCCCCGGTCAGGACGTCGGCGAAATCCGAACCGGTCACGTCTTCGATGCCGCTGAGCGTGTCGCCCTGCGCATCGCCCCCACTGCCGGTGCCCGCAAGCAGGCTGACCGTCACACCGACCGCCGAGGTCTGATAGTCGGCAAGGTCGATGCCGCCCCCGCCGACCAGCGTGTCGGCACCGGCACCGCCGCGCAGGATGTCGTCACCATCGCGCCCGTCGAGCGTGTCGTCGCCCGCACCGCCGTCCAGGCGGTTGGCGATGGAATCACCGGTCAGGCTGTCCGTCTGGGCCGAACCGACAACGTTCTCGATATCGGAAAGGACGTCGCCGCCGGCATCGCCGCCGATCCCGGTCTGGAGGGTGAGATTCACGGTCACGCCAGCCAGCGAACCTGCGTAACTGGCTGTGTCATTGCCGCTGCCCCCGTCGATCGCGTCCCCGCCGCCCCCGCCGATCAGCAGGTCGTCCCCGGCATTCGCGAAGAGCACATTGGCGCCGGCGTCACCGATCAGCGTGTCGTCATTGAGCGAGCCCCTCACATCCTCGACATCGGCAAGGGTGTCGCCCTGGGCGTCGCCGCCCACCCCGGTGCCTGCCGAAAGGTCGACCGTGACCCCTGCCAGCGAGGATTCAAAGCTGACGACGTCGATTCCGGTGCCGCCCCGGATCGTGTCCGCCCCGATTCCGCCGACCAGGAGATCGTCGCCGGAGCCACCTTCGAGGGTGTCGCTGCCAGCCCCGCCCGAAAGCTGGTCATTGCCGAAACCGCCGGTCAGGGTGTTGTCGAGCGCATTGCCGACCAGCGCGTCGTCGAGGGCCGATCCCACCACGTTCTCGATGGCGGCGGCATCACCCGAATCGCCTTGCGCATCCCCGCCCGCAAAGGTCCCGGCAGCCAGCGAGACATCGACGCCCACGGTGGACGCGGCAAAGTTGATGGTGTCGTTGCCCGCGCCGGCCGTAAACGTGTCGGCCCCCGCCCCGCCGGTGAGGACATCATCGCCATCCCCGCCCAGCAGCGTGTCATCGCCGTCTCCGCCCGACAGCGCGTCGTTCCCGCCCGCACCGTTCAACACATTGTTCACGGCGTCGCCGGTCAGGGTGTCGTTCTGCGACGACCCGACCAGGTTCTCGACGCCGGTCAGCGTATCGCCCTGCGCATCGCCGCCCAGGCCTGTCCCGGCCGCGAGGTCGACCGTGACGCCGGCCGCCGAGGCTGCATAGCTTGCCGTGTCAATGCCCGTGCCACCGCCGAGGATGTCCGCGCCGCCCCCGCCGGTCAGCAGGTCATCGCCGCCATCGCCGAGCAGGGTGTTGGCATTGGCATCGCCGGTCAGCGTATCGCCATTGAGCGAGCCCGAGGCGTTCTCGATCCCCACATAGGTATCGCCCTGCGCATCACCGCCGACGCCGGTGCCCGCCGCGAGGTCGACCGTGACCGCGCCCAGCGAGAATTCGAACCGAACCGTGTCGTTGCCTGTTCCACCGATCAGCGAATCCGCCCCGATCCCGCCGATCAGGATGTCATCGCCAGCGCCGCCGTCGAGGATATCGGCGCCGAACTCGCCCCACAGCACGTCATTGCCAGTGCCGCCGACAAGACTGTTGTCGAGGTCGTTGCCGCCGAGCGTGTCGTCGAAGGCCGTGCCCACAAGGTTCTCGATGGCCCCGGCATCGGTGGCCGTATCGCCCTGCGCGTCCCCGCCGCTGCCCGAAAAGCCTTCACCGGTGAACACCTCCACGCCGGCCAGCGAGTTGGCATAGCTCAGCGTGTCCACGCCCGCGCCTGCGGTGAAGGTGTCAGCGCCCGCCCCGCCTTCCAGCGTGTCGTCACCGTCCCCGCCATCCAGGATGTCGGCGCCCGCGCCGCCCACGAGCACGTCATTGCCGGCGTCGCCGGTCAGCGTGTCATCGCCCCCATGGCCGGCCAGCACGTCATCGCCGCCGCGTCCATCAAGGACGTTGGCAACGGCATCACCGCCGATCACGTCGCCTTCAAAGGACCCGATGACGTTCTCGATGCCCGACAGCGTGTCCCCCTGGGCGTTCGCGCCCGATCCGGTGCCTTCGCCCAGATCGATCGAGACCGCGCTGGAAAAGACATAGGAGACGGTATCGGAGCCCGCCCCGCCGATCAGCGTGTCGGCGCCGGCATCGCCGAACAGCAGGTCATTGCCGTCACCGCCATCCAGTGTGTCATTCCCGGAACCGCCCGACAGGTCGTCATTGCCGCCACCGCCACTGAGGGTGTTGTCGAGCGCATTGCCGCCCAGCCGGTCGCGCTGGCCGCTGCCAACCAGGTTTTCGATGGCGTCCGCGTCCACCGCCGTGTCGCCCTGGGCGTCGCCCCCGAGGGCTTCGAAGCCCTCGCCCAGAAACACTTCCACCCCTGAGAGCGAGGTGGCGTAGCTGATGGTGTCGATGCCAGCGCCGGCATCGAATTGGTCCGCACCCGCACCGCCGGCCAGAAGATCGTCGCCATCGCCCCCGACCAGGACATCGTCGCCGGCCGCGCCGGTCAGGCTGTCCGCCCCCTGACCGCCCTCGAGACGGTTGGCCTGGCTGTCGCCGACCAGCGAATCCGCGTTCGCCGACCCGAAGACGTTCTCGATGCCCACCAGCGTGTCACCCGCCGCGTCACCGCCGCTGCCAAGGCCCGTGGCCAGATTGACGCTCACCCCGGCGGTGGAGAGGTTATAGTCCGCCGCATCGACGCCCGCGTCGCCCAAGAGCGTGTCCGCGCCCGCTCCGCCCCGAAGCGTGTCATTGCCGTCCAGGCCCTGCAGGACGTTGGCCTGACCATCCCCGCCGAGGAAATCGTTGAACGCCGTGCCGGTCAGGTTCTCGATCGAGTTCGCGACAATGGTGTCGCCGCTGGCGTCCATGCCCTCGCCGCCGAACAGCAGGTCAAAGCTGATGCTTGCGCCCGCGGTGACGAAACTGAGGGTGTCGAGCCCTGCACCGCCGTCGATGATGTCCGCGCCCGCACCGCCGATCAGCGTGTCGTCCCCCGCGCCGCCGATCAGGGTGTCATTGCCGCCATTGCCCGCCAAGAGGTCATTGCCGGCCCCGCCGTCGATGATGTTGATGCCATCATCCAGGCCGATCACGTCGGCAAACGCCGTGCCGGTGACGTTCTCGATGCCGAACCAGCGGTCGCCGGCCGCATCCCCGGTCCAGTTGCCGCCATCACCGATCACCGCATAGATGCCCGCAGCCGCGGTGGCATAGCTGGCCGTGTCCGTGCCCGACCCGCCGATCAGCGTGTCGCCTCCCGCGCCGCCGAAGATCAGGTCATCGCCCGCCCCGCCATCGATGACGTTGGCCTCGCCGCCCATGCCCAGGATGTCGTTGAAGTTCGTGCCCGTCAGGTTCTCGATGCCGAACCAGCTGTCGCCCGCCGCATCCCCGGTCCAGTTGCCGGCGTCGCCCACGAACACATAAACACCCGCACCGGCGGTCAGATAGCTGGCGGTGTCGCTGCCGGTGCCGCCGATCAGGACGTCCGCACCCGCCCCGCCCACCAGGAGGTCATCGCCCGCCCCGCCATCCAGCCGGTTCACCCCGGCGCCCATGCCCAGAATGTCGTTGAAGGCCGAACCGGTCAGGTTCTCGATCGAGAGCCAGGAATCCCCGGCCGCGTCGCCGCTCCAGTTGCCGGCATCGCCGACAAAGGCATAAATGCCCGCGCCAGCGGTGGCATAGCTGGCCGTGTCGGCGCCCTCGCCGCCATTCAGCACGTCCGCGCCAACGCCGCCGATCAGGACATCGTCACCCGCAAGGCCGTTGATCGTGTCATTGCCGGCCAGTCCATCGATCACGTCATTGCCGGCCGTGCCATTCAGCGTGTCATTGCCCGGCGTGCCGCTGATCGGGTTGCGCTGGGGCGGCAGGTCCTGTTCGTCCGGCTTGATCGCGCCCAGGACAAGGTCCAGCGCCATGGCGTTCAGCGGCGCCCAGCTCCAGCGAGCGCTGTCTGCCTCGAGCACCGTGAAGTCCGAAGCCACCTGACCAAAACCGCCGAACATGCGCATGAACATCCCTCCCGCCGGACATGAAACGGGTGTCCGGGCGGGGGACAGATCAACCACGCGCGTTTACGCGTCAACGGGGTACGATGAGTTTGCCGCACCATATCGGCACCGCATTTGCAGGCCGCGCAAACAATCTCCCTGACGGGCCTGAATTTTCCGGAAAACACCGATCAGCGTGTCGTCCGGTACGCGGTCACAGGCGCGTCAGAAGATGAAATCGGACGCTGTCAGGTTCGTTGCCGTGAAGTTCAGCAGAAGGATCGAACTGCCGTCCGAGGCGCTGATCCGCGTGTCGAAGCCCTGCTGGACGATGGTCAGGTCCGAAAGCTGGTTGACCACCGTACTGGAAGAGAAGTCCAGCAGGTCGGTCCCATCGGAAAAGTCGGCAATCGTGTCGGCCGCGAACCCATCGGCGAAGACAAACCGGTCAGCGCCCGTGCCTCCGATCAGGAAGTCATTGCCGCCAAGGCCCGTCAGGATGTCCGCACCGCTGCCACCGCCCAGGCGATTGTCGACGCTGCTGCCCGTGAGGTTGTCATCCAGCGACGAGCCTTCGAGGTTTTCGATGCTGGTGAAAGTGTCGCCTGCCGCTTCGCCGCCGGATGCGGTGCCTGTTGCCAGATTGACGGTGACCCCGTTTGCCGAGGAGGTATAGAGCGCCGTATCCGAGCCTGCCCCCCCGTTCAGCGTATCGTTCCCGAGGCCGCCATCGAGAAGATCGTCACCAACATCGGCGAACAACCGGTCATTGCCACCGCGACCGGACAGAACGTCATTGCCGATCCAGCCCTGAATGAAATTGGCCCCGTCATCCCCAGCAATCGTGTCGTCGTGATTCGAACCGCGCAGGTCTTCGATACCGATCAGAACGTCTCCCTGGGCATCCCCTCCGGACTGGGTTGCGTTGAGCAGGTCCAGCGTCACACCCTGCTCGGAGCCCAGATAGGTGACGATATCGGTCCCCGAGCCCCCATCCATGCTGTCGGCACCGCTCCCCCCCACAAGGGTATCGTTGCCCCCAAGTGCCCGGATCGTGTCGTTGCCGGCAAGGGTCTCGATGAAGTTGGCACCATTGTCCATTTCGACGACGTCGTCGAAAAACGTGCCTGCAAAATCCTCGATCGACATCCAGAGGTCGCCAGCGGCATCGCCGGTCCACAGGGCGCGGTCGGAGACAATTACCGTCACGCCCGCTGTCGCAGACGAATAGTCTGCGCGATCTAAGCCCGCACCACCGTTCAATATGTCGGCACCCGCGCCACCGTCGAGCACATCGTTACCGTTGCCGCCTGCCAGGCTGTTGCTCCCCGAAGCACCCGACAGGTTGTCGTCGAAGTCGGAACCGACAATGTTTTCAATGTTGGTGTATTGATCGCCCAGCGCGTCCGACGTGTACCCTGCGCCGAACGACAGGTCGACAAACACTGCCCCAGTGGCGGTGGCGAAGGTGATTGTGTCGGTGCCCCCGCCACCGTCGATCAGGTCGGCACCAGCGCCACCTTCCAGAGTGTCATTGCCGTCGCCACCGTTCAGAGTGTCGTTCCCGCCCTCTCCGGACAGATCATCGTCGCCCTGCCCGCCCGCAAGGGTATTGCTCAGGGCATTTCCGCCCAAGCGATCGCGCTGAGCTGAACCCGTGAGGTTTTCAACGCTGCTGATGTCGAGGAAGATGTCACCGGCGGCGTCACCACCCTGCACCAATGTGGTCTGCCCGATGAACACCTCCACGCCCGCTCCGGACGACGCATAGCTGATCGTGTCGATGCCGCTGCCTGCCCTGAAGGTATCCGCGCCGGCACCACCGATCAGAGTGTCGTCGCCGTCGCCGCCGTCCAGTCGGTCATTGCCCGCGCCCCCCTCGAGTGTGTCCGCGCCGCCGCCTCCCTCCAGCGTATCAACCCCGTCGCGGCCCTCCAGCCGGTTCACGCCTGCCCCACCGATCAGGGTATCATTGCCCGATCCGGCAATGATGTTTTCGACCTCCGCATAGACATCGCCAGACGCTGATCCGCCGACACCCGTGCCCAAGGCGAGATTGATGGTCAGTGCAACACCTTGATTGGCGTAGCTGACCGTGTCGACGCCCGCACCGCCGATGACGGTTTCCTGCGTGAGCCCCGCAAAAAATGTGTCGTCGCCGTCGCCGCCATCCAGCGTGTCGTTGCCGGTAAGGCCCTCGCCATTGTTGATGAGGTCGTTTCCGCCAAGGCCGCGAAGCACATTCGAAAGATTATTGCCCGTGATGGTGTCGGCAAAGTTCGAACCGGTCAGATTTTCGATCTCTCCTCCAATGAGGGTGTCTCCCTGGGCATCCGCGCCAGACACCTGGAACTGGCCCTCGCCCTGAAAAATCGTTACCCCCGCCAGCGAGGTTTCATAGCTGACGGTGTCGATGCCGGCCCCGCCATTGAAGACGTCCGCGCCCGCGCCGCCGATCAGGACGTCGTCGCCGTCCCCGCCGTTCAGCGTGTCATTGCCGTCGACCCCGAACAGGATGTCATTGCCCGCCCCGCCGAAGATCGTGTCGTTGAACCGGCCCATGCCGATGATGTCGTCGAAGGCCGAGCCCACGATCGACTCGATCGAGGAGAACTCGCGGTCACCGGCCGCATCGCCCGTCGCATTGCCCAGGTCGGCAAAGAAGACATAGACCCCCGACGGCGCCAGCGCATAGCTGACCGTGTCGAACCCGTCATTGCCGAAGAAGGTGTCCCCGCCCCCCATCCCGTGCAGCACGTCATTGCCGCCGCCGCC
>DBAV01000096.1 GCA_002291875.1 Hyphomonadaceae bacterium UBA1001 | reverse complement strand
GTTCTGGCCGCCCGCCCGTTATGGCGGGCTGCCGACGATGTCGGGCTCGGTAGTGACGCCGGGCGCCGGCGCTTCGACAGGCGGTGCCGCGCGCCAGGCGCGTTCATGTGGGGCGTAGGCCACGGTCTGCACCATCGGCTCGAGCAGGCCGATGGCCAAGGCGGCCGTCCAGTCGCGCGTCACCGCATAGACCACCGCCACCGCCACGGCCAAATGGGTCAGCCCATAGGTCGCGGTCTTGAGCAGGTCCCGCTTGGTTCCCGACGCCATGCGCACCTCCATGGCCCTGCGCCGTATCGGGGCCAGTTTTCGGCGCGTGTTGGTTATCCTGCGCGTTCCGGCGCGAAGGGCTCGAGCCAGCCCGGCCTTTCTCCGATCACCAGTTCGGCCATCGCCTGCGCGGCCAGAAAGCTGAAGGTGATGCCGTTGCCGCCATACCCATAGGCGCACAAGATGCGATCGTGGCCGGGAACCGGCCCGATCAGGGGCAGGCCATCCTCGCTTTCTCCGAACGCACCTGCCCAGCAGGTTTCCACCCTTCGATGGGCAATGGGCCATAGCGCACCAAGCTTTTGGGTCAGCGAGGCGACCTTTTCCGGCATCGCCGCATCCCTGCGCGCCTCGTCATGGCCGGGCTCGTCCTCGCCGCCGATCACGATCCGCCCGCCGACCGTGGTGCGGGCATAAAGGTAGGGCTCGTCCGCCTCCCAGATCAGCACGCCGTCGGTCCACAGCGCCTGGGTGTCCTGGGGTTCGGTGATGATCGCCCAGCTGGTCGAGATCGAGTGGATGGTGGCGGGAACAAAGTCCGGCATCGCATAGCCGGTAGCCAGGACCACCCTGCGCGCCTCGATGACGCGGCCGGTCGACAGCGTGACGCCGACCCGCACCCCGGCCTGGTCGAAGGCGTGCGCGTCGCCCTCGATCACCCGCACCCCGCGTGCCTTGGCGCAGGCCAGCATGCCCTGCGCGAGAAGGACCGGATCGGCCTCGGCGGAACCGGGTGACAGCAGCGCTGCGGCGCGGTCGATGCCAAAGGTGCCCAGCAGGGCCGGGTGATCCAGCATGTCCCCGGGCAATCCGGCGCGCATGCGCAAGGCGTGTTCGGTGCACAGGCGCGCCGGGTCCATCCTGGCGCCCGCCAGATAGAGCGTCTGGCGCGGGCGAAAGCCGCACGCGACACCCAGTTCTCCCGTGCGCGCGGCCAGGCCGCTGACGCAGGACAGGCTGCGGCGATAGACGTCGGCGGCGCGGTCGAAACCGATCCGCTCGGCCAGTTCGGTCAGCGGGGTGTCGATCTCCCACTGCAGCATTGCCGTCGACGCCGCGGTCGAGCCGCGCGCCGGCGGCCCGCGATCGACAACGACAACGTCATGCCCGCGCGCGGACAGCGCCTCGGCGGCCAGCGCTCCGGTGATCCCTGCCCCGACGACCAGGACCTCGCACGCAATGTCTGCCTCGGGCGCGGGGTCGCGCAGGTCGTGAGGCCAGCATTGCCAAGGCGAATTCGAGGAACGCAGGTCCTGCTGGCGCGCATCGGCCGGAACGTCGTCGAAAGACGCGGTCTCGGGTGTGTTCGGGGCAATCAGCAGGCTCATCGTTATCTGACCTCCGGTCGGGCGCGCGGCACGCCCGCGTCGAACCACGCACGGCCCGCCTCGTTCCGCCTCGCCTGTCACGGCCCCCATCACGACCCCTTGTGCCGCAGCGTCGGGGCACGTCCCTTGGGGGCTGGCCCGCTCCCATGCACCCGCGCGGCGCTTTTGCGTTGCGACACACGCACCGATCGCACGGCCGCCCGAAAAGTCGGGACCCGATCGGGCCGACGGGCGAAAATCGGCGATCCATCGGGTGCAAATCGGGTCGCCATCCTGTCGCTGCGGCGCCTGCCGGCATCATGGTCAGGTCATCGGGAACGCAGTGCTCCTGGACCTGAACCCAAGAGAGGAACCGCCATGAACATCGCCAGACTGGCCGTTGCTGCCACCCTCGCAGCGCTCGCCATCATTCCCGCCAGTGCCTCGGAAATGCGGAAGGTCGGGCAAGACCGCTATGTGGTGCGTGCCGACCCGGCCTCGATCCGCACGGCTGAGGGACGTGCCGACCTCTTGGCCGACATCGAACATGTCGCCACGCGTCTGTGCCGCCATGAGGGGCCCACCCTTCGCAATCTGGAGTGCCGGCGCGACGTGGTGGCCTCGATGGAGGAACAGCTGCGCCCGGCGGTGCGGGCCAACCTGCATCTGGCCCGGATCGAGCGCCAGGAACGCATCGGTGAACAGGGAACTCTGGTGGCTGGGCTGGACTGAAGGGGACAGCAGATTTCAGCACAGCCAACCGGAGGGAGGGGGCGCGGCCCGGTCGCGCCCCCTCCGATCATTTCCGCGATCCTTTCAGGGCCGATGCATGACAGCGATGCGTCCAAAGGCACTGGACGTGCGCCGCCGCAGACGGCAGGCAGGCGGGCACCTCGGCGTCGGTCGATGCCGGTCTGCCTGCCTGCGAGATCCCGATGCGCTTCCGATTTCTGACCCTGATGCTGCCCACCCTGCTGGTGCTTGGCTGCGGGGCGATGCAGCCTGATCAGGCCAGTGCCGGAGCACCCACCGCGCAGGCCGGTGCGGCCGAAGCCGCCACCCCTGCCACGCCATCGCCTGACGCCGACGCCGACGCCGCCCTGTGGATGCGCCAGGCCGACGCGGCCTGCCAATCCGGCAGCTTCAGCGAGTTCTGGGCGGCCTTTGTCTCCAGCAGCACGGTCCGCAACACCTATTAGGCGCCCACCATCCTGGTCGTCGAACAGGGCCGGCGCACTGAAATGCCGCGCGAGCAATATGTCACGGCCAACCGTTTTCCCGTTGCCAAGGTCGACTTTGCGTTCGTCGCCGCCGACAGCGTGGAGCGAAACGGGACCCAGAGTGGCCCTGATTTTCTCGATCTCGAGATCAACCAGGCATCGGACGGGCGGGTGCGGGTGGACTGGACGCGCCGCACCGGTGGCAACACCGAGGGGCTTGAGACTGCACCGGAAACAACCCCCTTCGGCGAACCGGGCTATCTGCTGTTCATGCCCACCGAAACCTGCTGGGCGCTGAGCCAGGACACCCGCCTGCCCGCTCCGGGCTGATGGAATCCAGGGCATGGCCCAAGAAAAAAGGGCGCCCGAAGGCGCCCTCAAGTCTGGGTGATGGTGGGGTGTCTCCAAGGGAAGACACGACCCTTCTCGCACCAAGACGTTACACGAAGGTTAACAGAATTAACCATGGTGCACGAAAAGCCCGCCCCTTCGTGAACAAGCGGTTGTCATCACTCGGCTGGCGGGCCCAACCTGTTGTGGGCGCTCAGTCGAACAGGGCGTCGATCGCGGCGTGTTCGGGGTCGGGCGATGCGCCCTCATTGATCACGGCATCGATTCCCGCGATCGCCTCCTGGATCGGGACAGGATCCAGCAAGGCCGGGTCGGCCCCGGCGACAAGGCTGGCCTGAACGCTGGCGATTTGTGTTTCGGCGCGCGCGCAGGCAGCGTGAAAGCGGCCCAGCAGGGCGGGGTGTGCGCTCCGGAACGCCGCCACCGCCAGTGCTTTTTCGCGAAAGCCGGTGCGCTCGAAATGCTCCTCGTAACCGCAGGGCCGCCAAGCCAGCACCTCGTCGGTCATCTCGGGCATCATCGAGAGCATTCCCACCAGCATCGCCACTTCGTTGAAATGGTTCAGATAGTCCGTTGCCAGGCCGGTGGCCGGGTTGATGTTCGCGGCCGCGAGGATGGCGGGGTCGATGGCGTCCGGCATGTCCCCTCCCCTCGGCACGTCCCGCGAACGGATCCTGCGCGCATCCGATACCCATTGCCACGAAATGCTTTGGGAATCGTGAGCGCGCCCATGCCGATCACCGTGCCGATCACCGTGCCGATCACACGGCAATGGGCGCGCGGATCAGCGGATGCGAAACATACCCTTCAAGGTTCAGATGTCCTTCGCCCAGGGCGAAGAGATCCCTTGGCGCATCATCGGCCAGGCGCAGGCGCGGCGCCAGATGAGGGGTGCGCGCCAGCTGGGTGCGGGCCTGCTCGACATGGTTGAGATAGAGGTGCGCGTCCCCCAGCGTGTGCACGAACCGTCCGGGACGAAGGCCGGTCGCATGGGCAACCATGTGCGTCAGCAGCGCATAGCTGGCGATGTTGAACGGCACGCCGAGGAAGATGTCGGCTGACCGCTGATAGAGCTGGCAGGACAGCGCGCCATCGGTCGAGACGTGGAACTGGAACAGGCAGTGACAGGGCGGCAGCGCCATGTCGTCGACCTCGGCCGGGTTCCAGGCGCTGACGACATGGCGCCGCGACATGGGATTGCGGGTGATGGCCTCGACCACCCGCGCGATCTGGTCGACGACCACGCCATCCGCACCCCGCCACGAGCGCCACTGTCGCCCATACACCGGCCCCAGCTCGCCGTCGGCGTCTGCCCACTCGTCCCAGATCGTCACGCCGCGTTCCTGAAGCCAGCGGACATTGGTGTCCCCGCGCAGGAACCACAGCAGTTCGACCACGATCGATTTCCAGTGCACCCTTTTCGTCGTCAGCAGGGGAAACCCCGCGCCGAGGTCGAAGTGCATCTGGCGACCGAACAGCCCCAGCGTGCCGGTGCCTGTCCGGTCGGTGCGCGTCTCGCCATGCGCCAGGACCTCGGCCAGCAGCGCCAGATAGGGCGCGTCATGATCGACGCCTGCCTGGGCGGCCGGGACGGCGGAGTTCGCGGCAGTGTCGGGCATGGTGGCCTCGGGGCAATGGGGACCGGGCGGGAATCGCCCGGGCGAGATGTTTCATCATGCGGTGCCAGCGGACAAGCGGGTTGTGTCCGTGCGTACCGACGCTGGCCTCAGGGCGTCTGCATCGGCACCGGCGGCGAGCCGACAGGCGGGGCGGGTGCAAACCCCTGGGCCGTGCCCCCGGCCTCGATCACCAGACCCTTGTAGAGCGGGATGATGACATTGCTCATGTCGTCCGCGTCCAGCGGACCGCGATGGACGTGCCGGATCACCCCATTGCGGTCGATCACGAAGGTCTCGGGGACACCCGTGATCCCGAGCGCAACACCAGCCTGCCCCTCGGGGTCCTGCCAGATGGTCCGGAACGGGTCGCCCAGCTCGTCCAGCCATCGCTGGGTGGCGGTGGGACGGTCGCGATACGCCAGGCCCACCCAGTGAAGGCCATGGGCCCGGACGCTGTCCAGGATGTGGGGATGCTCGACCCGGCATGGCGCGCACCAGGAGGCGAAAAAGTTCACCACCACCGGGCCGCGCAGCCCCGCCAGGTCAAGGGTGCGCTGACCATCCAGCGATTTCAGCGTCACTGATGGGACCGATGTTCCCACCATGCCGGACGGCATGCGTTCGGCCCGCTCGCCGAACAGTCCGAACAGCCCGAAGCCGCCAATCAGCACAAGGAAGAAAACCGGCAGCAGGAACACCCAGAAGGGGCGACGACCGGCAGGCTGGGTGGGAGGGGCGTCGTGGCGGCCCCCAGGTGCGGGCTCAGTCATCGCCGAACTCGCGCGTGCGTTGCCGCCAGTGGCGCTCGGTCAGGATGGCCCGCGCCACGAGGGCGATCCACACCACCGCCGCAACGGCATAGGCCGACCACACGAAGGGTGCCGTCTCGTCCATATCTCGATGTCCCTAGGCTGCGGCCTGGCGCAGGGCGGCCGAGACGCTCCGCCGCCGGTAGATTTCCGCACGCATGCCGGACATCACCAGCGCACCGGCTGCAAACAGGAAGGCCAGTGCCATCGTCAGCAGCGGATACAGCATCGTGTAGTGGATGGCGGGCCCCTCGGCCCGGATCACCGAGGAGGGCTGGTGCAAGGTGTCCCACCAGTACACCGACATGCGGATGATCGGCAGGTTGATCGCCCCGACCATGCAGAGGATGGCCGCCAGCCTGGCCGCGCGGGTCTGGTCCTCGACCGCGGCCCAGACCGCCATATAGCCCAGATAGATCAGGAACAGGACCAGCACCGAGGTCAGGCGCGCATCCCACGCCCACCAGGTTCCCCAGGTCGGATACCCCCAGATCGCACCGGTCACCAGGCACAGCCCCGTCAGTGCCGCCCCCACCGGCGCCGCGGCGCGCGCCGCCACGTCGGCCAGCGCATGGCGCCAGACGAACGAGACGAAGCTGGCCACCGCCATGAAGGCATAGAGCCCCATGCCCCACCAGGCCGAAGGCACGTGGATGTACATGATGCGCGCGCTGTCGCCCTGCTGCCAGTCGGCCGGCGACACGAACAGCGCCCACGGAATGCCGATGGCGAACAGGACCGCGCCGCACACCGCAAAGGTCGGCATCAGCCAGTCCGACAGCGCCATGAAACGCGCGGGGTTCGAGAACTGGGCAATCTTCATGGGGGCCTTCTAGCCCGCCCGGGGTGCGGCCGCCAAGCGGGCGAGACGCTGTGGCGCATCCCCCGGGTCGGTGCCGGGGACTTCCGCGCACGGCATGGGTCGTCTAGGGGGTGCGCACGCTTCCAGGGGGTCGCATGTTCACCGCCTACAGTGCCCATGCGCGTCCGCCCAGGACCCTGTCGGAAGACGGGCTGCAGGCCCTGCCCGACGACGTGGTCTGGATCGATCTCGATCGCCCCGAAATCGAGGAAGAGCGCTGGCTCGAGGGGCTGCTGGGCTTTGCGCTGCCCACGCGCGACGAACTCAAGGACATCGAGCCTTCCAGCCGCCTCTATCGCGAGAATGGTGCCACCTATGCCACCGCGACGCTGGTCTGGCGCTCGGACAGCGAGACACCCGAGAGCACCGATGTCGCCTTCATCCTGCGCGGCAATCTGCTGGTGACCATCCGCTATGCCGAGCCTTATGCCTTCACGGCACTGGGCCAGAAGGTGCGCACCGCCGAGGGGGCGACCACCAGCGGTGCGGCGACCCTGGCCAACCTGCTCGAGTCGATCGTGGACCGCACCGCCGAGGTGCTGGAAAAGGCCGGCGTCGAGCTCGACCAGCTGAACGACACCGTGTTTGTCAGCCCCAAGGGGGCGCGTTCGCGTCGGACGACCGAGGCACTCGAAGCCAAGCTGACGGGGCTGGCCCGCCTTCAGCGGGTGACCGCAAAGACCCGAGAGAGCCTGGTGTCACTGGGCCGCACCATCGGCTTTCTGATGCTTGCGCCGGAATTCGAGGGCGACCACGAGCTGCGCGACCGCATGCGCAGCGTCGGACGCGACATTCGCTCGCTGACCGAGCAGGCCACCTTCGTGTCGGGCAATATCGGTTTCATGCTGGATGCGGCGCTGGGCCTGATCAACATCCAGCAGAACGCGATCATCAAGATCTTCTCGATTGCGGCGGTGGTCCTGCTGCCGCCCACGCTGGTCGGCACGGTCTATGGCATGAACTTCGACCACATGCCCGAACTGGGCTGGATTTATGGCTATCCGTTTGCGTTGGGCCTGATGGTGCTGTCCGCGCTGGTTCCATTCCTGTGGTTCAAGCGCCAGGGTTGGCTCTGAGGGGTCAGGCCTTGGTGACCGGCTTGCCGGTCTGCCGTTCCAGCGCCACGCGGATATCGGCCAGGATGGCCCGCACCCGGCGCGCGTTCGCGCCGAGGTCCGACAGCCCCACCCGCGAAACCGAGCGCACGTCGACCCGCGTGCGCCCGGTCGGCGTGGTGACCAGGCGCACCACGACATCGTCGCGGAAACCGAACCAGAACGAGGTGTGCACGCCCTCTATGCGGCCCGAATCCGCGTCCTCGCGCGTGATCTCGATGCCTTGGGCCACCATGGCGGCCCGCGCCACGGGAAAGACCGAGGCGGGCGCGCCCGACACCTCGAGCGTGCGGATGTCGGGCCAGGTCGCACGCTGGAGGTCGGTCACCAGTGCCCCGGAGGCCGCGCCAAAGCGCGGGTCCACCGGCAGCCGCGCGGTCGCCAGGTCGAGTGAGTTGGCGTCGGGTCCACGCTCGGCCACCGCCGCGTCCGAAAAGGCGGGCGGATTCTCGATGTCGGTCGAGATGTGATGGATCGGTGGCACCGAACGGGCCTCGGCGCGGATCATCAACAGGGTCGCGATCACAACCGCCGACAGCGCCAGCGCCGCACCCGCCCAGACCAGCCCGCGCCGGGATTGCGTCACCGCCACCCCATACACTGCCATCAGCGACACCGCGACCGCCACCCAGGCAAGGTCCACGCCCAGCCCGCCCGTGACCTCGAGCAGGCCGGTCCGCCAGTCCCAAAGGCCCGCACGCGTGCCCAGCGCGCCTGCCGCCATCACCAGCGGGGCCGCCACCGCAAGCGCCAGGGCCAGCCGGACCAGATGATCGCGCCCCATGAACAGGCGGTCTTCGGCCGTGCGTGCGGCGCGCGTCATGTGCTCAATCCCCCGCTGTGCCGCCGGTCGCGATCATTCGGCCGCGACATTGGGCTGGGCGGTCGGCAGCACGAAGTCTGCAAAGATGCGCCGCAGCTCAAGTTTGTTGATCTTGCCCGTGGCGCCCAGCGGAATGGCATCGACGAAGGCCACGGCGTCGGGCATCCACCAGCGGGCGATCCTTCCGTCCAGGAATGCCAGGATGTCCTCCTGGGTGGCGCTCGCCCCCGGCCGAAGCTGGACCACCAGCAGCGGCCGTTCGTCCCATTTGGGGTGCGGTCGCGCGATCACGCCGGCAAGTGCGACGCTGGGATGGCCCATGGCATGGTTCTCGATCTCGATCGACGAAATCCATTCCCCGCCGGACTTGATGACGTCCTTGGCGCGGTCGGTGATCTGCATCAGGCCCATCGAGTCGAGCGTGGCCACGTCACCGGTGTCGAAAAAGCCGTCGGCATCCAGGATCGTACCGCCCTCGCCGCGATAATATTCGCGCGCGATTGCCGGTCCGCGCACCACCAGCCGCCCAAAGGTGGTGCCGTCCCGTGCGATCTCGGTTCCGGCATCATCGACAATCTTCATCTCGACGCCGAAGGGCGCGCGCCCCTGTTTCAGCTTCAGCTTGACCACATCGTCGCGTTCCAGCCCCTCGGCCTCCGGCGGCAGCGATCCGAGCGATCCCAGCGGTGACAGCTCGGTCATGCCCCAGGCATGGATGACTTCGATGCCGTACTCGTCCTCGAAGGCGCGCAGGATTGCCTCGGGCACGGCCGATCCGCCGATCACCACCTTCTTCAGCGTGGTCGGGCGCTGGCCGGTTTCGCGCAGATGGCCCAGCAGCATCTGCCAGACGGTCGGAACCGCGGCGGTGAAGGTGACGCGCTCGGTTTCCAGCAGCTCATAGATCGCCGCACCATCCATCCGCGCGCCGGGCAGCACCAGCCGCGCGCCGACCGCGGGCGCCGAGAACGCCACGCCCCACGCATTGGCATGGAACATCGGCACCACCGGCAGCACGGTGTCGCGCGCCGAAAGGCCCATCACGTCCGTCTGCAGCGTCAGCAGAGTATGCAGCACGTTCGAGCGGTGCGAATAGAGCACCCCCTTGGGATTTCCCGTGGTGCCGGAGGTATAGCACAGCCCGCAGGCCGTCTGCTCGTCAAAGCCCCCCCATTGGGTGTCGGATGGGCGTCCCGCAATCAGGGTCTCATAGGCGATCGCCTTGGGCAGGGTGGACTGAGGCATGGAGGCCTCGTCGCAGAACACCACATAGCCTTCGACCGAAGGCAGCTTGTCGGCCAGCTTTTCCAGCAGGGGAACAAAGGTCAGGTCGGTGAAGATCACCCGGTCGCCGGCATGGTTGATGATATAGACCAGCTGCTCGGGGAACAGGCGCGGGTTCAGCGTATGCAGCACTGCACCGATCCCCATGGTGCCGTACCAGGCTTCCATGTGCCGGTCGGTGTTCCACGCCAGGGTGGCGATCCGATCGCCCAGCCGGATGCCCGCCGCCAGCAGCGCCGCCGAAACCTGCTTGGCGCGGGTGTGGAGGTCGGCATAGCTGCGGCGCACGATCGGCCCCTCGACCGAGCGCGTGACGATCTCTCGGTGGCCATGGTTGACCTTGGCGTGGTCGAGGATCCGGTCCACCGTCAGCGGCCAATCCTGCATCAAGCCCTGCATGTTTTCCTCCCGTCACCGGACGCCCGCCGGCCCATGCCGCCCGTGCGTCCCCACCGGAGCCGGGCGTTGTCTCGGCGGCGATCTGATCTGACGCGTCCCGGATTTCAAGCGCCGGTCGTGGTTGCAGCCGCGTTCATCACGGTGTGCGCTTGGGGATCGACCGAAAGCTGGTCTGTCCCTCGCGCACGATCTCGAGCAGCAGGTTTGCACCGCCCTCGCCCATTGCACGCTCGAGCGCCGACTGCGCATCGGCCAGGGTTTCGATCGGCGTGAACGACATGGCGGTCACCACATCGCCCGCCAGAAGGCGTTCATGTGCGGGGCTGTCGGGGGCAACCGAGAGCACGATGACGCCTTGTTGATCCGCAGGCAGTCCGAACCGTCGCCGCAGGGTGGGCGAAATCTCGGCGAAGGTGATGCCCAGCGCGCTGGTCTGCGCCGGGGTGCGCGGCTCGCCGCCCGTTCCCTGGCCAACCAGCAGGTCCGACTGGTCGAGGCGCGCCACGGTCACCCGCAGCTCGCGCTGTTCGCCGCCGCGCAGCACGCGCAGAACCACCTCGGTTCCGATCGGCGTGTCGGCCACCAGCCGCGCCAGCCGCCTGGCCTCGCGCAGCGGCGTCTCGCCAAAGGTCAGGATCACGTCGCCGCGTTGCAGCCCGGCGCGCGCGGCCGGTCCGTCCGGGGCGACATGGCTGACGACCGCACCACCGGTTTCCGGCAGCGACAGCCGCCGGGCCAGCACCTCGTCGATGGCGGCGACCCTGATCCCCAGCCAGCCGCGGCGCGTGGTGCCGAATTGCAGGATCTGGTCGACCACGGTCTGGATCATGTTGGCCGGTGTCGCAAACCCCACCCCCACGGACTGGCCGGTGGGCGAGACGATCGCCGTGTTCACCCCGATCACCCGGCCACCCATGTCGAACAGCGGTCCACCCGAATTGCCGCGGTTGATGGCGGCGTCGGTCTGGATGAAATCGTCATAGGCACCCGCGCCGATGTCGCGGTTGCGCGCCGACACCACCCCGACCGAGATCGACGGCCCCAGGCCGAACGGGTTGCCGATCGCCATCACCCACTGGCCGACTTCGCCCGAACTGCCGTCCGAGAATGCCACCCAAGGCAGCGGTGCAGGTGCATCGACGCGCAGCACGGCGATGTCGGTTGCCGGATCGCGGCCGACCACCGCCGCGGGCAGCGTGCGTCCGTCCGACAGGGTGACCTCGATGGCGTCCGCGCCCTCGATCACATGGTTGTTGGTGACGACGATCCCGTCCTCGCGGACAATGAACCCCGACCCCAGGGAATTCTCGACCCTCGGTCCCCCGCGCATCAGGTCTTCATAGCGCTCGAGCGGCGAGCCTTCGGCAAAAGTGGCCGGAGCATCGACATCCTGGGCCGTGGTGATGGCGACGACCGCAGGCGCCAGGCGCGCGGCGAGTGCGGCAAAGTCGGGGGGTGCGCCTGCGGGAATGGCCGAAGCCAAAGCGGGCGGCAGGCCGACATCACCGGTCGGACTGGGATCGGCGCCAACGGGTGCGGTGGCGATCCGGGCCGCCGGACCTGCGGCGCCCGAGGCATCGGTGCGTGTCAGCGCGCCCCCCAGCGCAAAGCCGCCAAGCCCGCCCGCGACGGCGACCACCAGCCCGATCAACACGCCCTGCCAGCCCACGCGGCTCACCCTGAATGCCTCCCGGCCGCCGATCGCGCCGCTTCAGACATCCCGCCCCTCCACTGCCGGTGCCAGCCGGTCAACCCCGCGCTGTGCCTCGGCATACCATGGATGGACCAGCAGGGCGTCGCGAAACGCCCGCAGGGCAGCGGCGGGGTGGCCCGTGGCCTCGAGCACCAGGCCCAGTCCCACCAAGGCCGAGAAGTGGCGCGGCTCATGGCGCAGCACCGCCTCGATATCGCGCAGCGCCTCACCGTACTCCTGTTGCTGGAAGGCGATCACCGCGCGCCGGTTCCAGGCTTCGGGATAGTCGGGCGACAGCGACGCTGCCCGGTCGAAGAACGCCCTTGCGGTCACCAAATCGCCTTCCTGCTCGGCCAGGACGCCGCGCTCCATCAGGATGTCGGTGGTGGCCGACCCCGAGGTCATCCAGTGGGTCCAGATGCGCGCCTCGATTTCGGAGGCGCTGGTGGCGTCGGGCGCAGAAGCCAGCTGCTCGAACAGGATTTCCAATTCGCGCTCGCGCGGCAGGACCGCCGCCTGCTGTGCCGGGGCCGCACCGGGCGCCACCAGGTCACAGCCCGCCACCAGCACCAGCGCAAGCCCGCCCAGCCAGACGGGTCGCCTTCGGCCACACGTTCCGAACACATTCACTTTATTGACGAACCTTTTCCGGGACCACATTGCGAACACAAGGGCATCTTACACGATGGAATCGCGTTGCGAAGCATCGCAGCGAACGCCGGGCGGGCCATGAAACCTTGGGCCCCTCCGGGCGTTTGGCGGAGTCGGGGTTTGGCAGCCCTTGACAGTCGCCCACATAAGAAATTGTCGCGGTTGGGGGTCCGGACGGCTCCCCTGGCCGCAGTGTCGGTTCGAGGGAGGTGTCGATGGCAGGCAATACGAAGGCGCTGGCGGTTTCTTCCTCGCCCGAGCTCAGCCTCTCGCGCTATCTCGCCGAGATCCGCAAGTTTCCGATGCTCGAAAAGGACGAGGAGTTCATGCTCGCCCAGCGCTGGCGCGAGCATCAGGACCCCGAGGCCGCGCATCGGCTCGTCACCTCGCACCTGCGCCTCGTGGCCAAGATGGCGATGGGCTATCGCGGCTATGGGCTGCCGATCGGTGAAGTGATCTCCGAGGGCAATGTCGGGCTGATGCAGGCGGTCAAGAAGTTCGATCCCGACAAGGGCTTCCGCCTCGCGACCTATGCCATGTGGTGGATTCGTGCCTCGATCCAGGAATACATCCTGCGTTCGTGGTCGCTGGTGAAGATGGGCACGACCGCGGCCCAGAAAAAGCTGTTCTTCAACCTGCGCCGGCTCAAGGGCCAGATGCAGGCGCTCGAGGAAGGCGATCTGCGTCCCGAGCAGGTCGACGCCATCGCCACCAAGCTGGCCGTGACCGCACAGGACGTCGTCGAGATGAACCGGCGCATGTCGGGGCCGGACGCGTCGCTGAATGTCCAGGTGGGCGCGGATGGCGACGGCGAGTGGCAGGAGTTCTTCGTCGACGAGGACGCCGAGAGCGCGGAAGTGCGGATCGGCGACCGCGACGAGTACACCCAGCGCATGCAGCTGCTGGGCGAGGCGATGGGCGGGCTGAACGAGCGCGAGCGCGACATCTTCAACCGCCGCCGCCTGGCTGAACCGGCCATCACGCTCGAGGAACTGGCGGTCGAATACAACATCTCGCGCGAGCGCGTGCGCCAGATCGAGGTGCGCGCCTTCGAAAAGGTCCAGCAGGCCATGCTGGGCAAGGCACGCGACCGCGGCATGCTGGCGGCCGGCTAAGCCGGGGTACACGCGGATGGACTGGGTGTTCACGCTGGTCGCACTGGCGATCTGCGTGAGCCTGGCGGTGTTTTCCGAATGGTGGCAGGCCCGGCCGGTCGACATCATGCGCCCGCGCCTGTTTCCCTGGCGTGCCGTGACCATCATTGCCGCCTTCGCGGCGTTTCTGATGATCGTACACCTGGTCAACCTGGCCGGCTTCGTCACCGGCGACCCACGCTATCGTTGACGCGTCCTTACTCCGGGACGGCGATCGGGCGAAGCAGCAGCACGCCGCCGTCCTGCGACTGCAGGCGCACAGCACCCCCGGGCCCGGGTTGGATCGCAGGCTGCGCCGTCAGCACCGCCAGGATGTCGCGCTCCTGCGCTTCGACCGGCCCCATGCATGCCATGCGCGTCGTGGCCATGGGCGAGGTCACCATGGCGCCGCCCTCGACCCTGAATCTGCCACTGAAACGATTGCAGCCCGTGCTGCCGGAGATCAGGCCGCCTTCGGCCAGGCCAAGGGTCGCCTCCCGATCCGCGACGGTCGGCCGGCCATTCACCTCGACAATCCGCCACTGTGATCCCGGCACGAACAGTGCCGCCGACCCGACATCCTCCAGCATTGGCAGCTCCTGGACTTCGGCCTGACCGGTCGTGCGATGATAGAGGCACAACAGGGTCTGCGCCTGTCCTGCCATGTGCGGCTGGCTGGCGACACCGGTTACAATCCGCGCATCCACGCCCCGGTCGTCCGAAAACCGTGCCGGCGGTCCCACCTGCACCTCGCCTGACAGCCCGGACGCCGAGCGGCATGCTGCCTCGGACGCGCGGTCCAGCGCGTTCCACGCCGCGGGCGCCGAGCCGCCAGCCAGCACGCCGGCCGCGATCACCGCCACCAGCGCGGCGCCCATGGATTGACTGGTCAGCATAGGGTCCACTCCCGAAGGTCCTCGGCCGCGTCACGGGCCGGCCACGACGTCCCTCTCACGCGGACCTCGTGGCGATTTCGCGGCATCCCCCTGCCCGCCCGGACTGACGCCCCTTGCGGCAAGGCGGTCGGGCGTGCGACACGCCCGCCATGGCAAGCCCCACCGTCGCCCCGGGCCGGATCACGGCGGTCCTCGGCCCGACCAACACCGGCAAGACCCACTACGCCATCGAACGCATGTGCGCCTCGCCCTCGGGCATGATCGGGTTGCCGCTGCGCCTGCTCGCTCGAGAGGTCTATGACCGCGTGTGCACGCTCAAGGGTGCCCAGCTGGTGGCGCTGGTCACGGGCGAGGAAAAGATTTGGCCGGACACCGCGCGCTATTTCGTCTGCACGGTCGAGGCCATGCCGCTGGACCGGCGGGTCGACTTTCTGGCCATCGACGAGATCCAGTTGTGTGCCGACCCCGAGCGGGGACACATCTTCACCGACCGCCTGATGCACGCACGCGGCCAGTCCGAGACGGTGGTTCTGGGCGCAGACACCATGCGGCCCGCCTTGCGCCGCCTCCTGCCCGACCTCGAAGTGGTCCGGCGCGAGCGGTTCTCGACGCTGACCCATGCCGGCGCACGCAAGCTGACCAAGCTGCCCCGCCGCTCGGCGATCGTCGCCTTTTCGGCCGAGGAGGTCTATTCGATCGCCGAGCTGATCCGGCGCCAGCGCGGGGGCGCGGCGGTCGTCATGGGCGCACTGAGCCCGCGCACCCGCAACGCCCAGGTGGCACTGTATCAGTCCGGCGAGGTTGATTTTCTGGTTGCGACCGATGCCATCGGCATGGGTCTGAACATGGACGTGGACCACGTGGCCTTTGCCAGCCTGGTCAAGTTCGACGGGCGGCGCTCGCGCCGGCTGCGTCCGGACGAGGTGGGCCAGATCGCCGGCCGTGCGGGACGTTTTCGCGACGACGGCACCTTTGGGGAGACCGGCGAGTGCCCGGCACTCGATGCCGAGACTGTCGAACGGGTCGAGGCGCACGAGTTCGAGCCGGTGCCCATGCTGGAATGGCGCTCGCGTGCGCTGGCGTTCGAGTCCGTCGAGGCCCTGCTCTCGTCGCTCGAGGCCGGCCCGCCGGTGCCGGGCCTGCAGCGCACCCGTCATGCGGTCGACGAGGAAACCCTGCGGCGGCTGGCGACGGTCGACTGGGTGCACGATCGCGTGCGCACACCCGATCAGGTGCGGCGTCTGTGGGAGGTGTGCCAGACACCCGATTTCCGGCGCAACACCCCCGACGAGCACGCGCGGCTGGTGGCGTCTCTGGGCGAGCACCTGCTGGGACAGGGCCGGCGCATCGACGGGGATTTCGCCGCGCGCTCGATCGCCCATCTGGACAGGACCGAGGGCGATCTTGACGCCCTTCAGGCGCGCCTCGCCCACATCCGCACCTGGACCTATGTGGCAAACCGCCCGGACTGGATCGACGATCCCGACCACTGGCGCGGCGTCACGCGCGCAGTCGAGGACCGTCTGTCGGACACGCTGCACCAGAGGCTGATGGCGCGGTTCATCGATCGCCGCACGGCGGCCCTGCTGAAGGGGCTGAAGCGTGAGGACGTGGTCGATGCCTCGGTCTCGGAAGACGGCGACGTCACCATCGAGGGTCACTTTGTCGGCCGCATTTCGGGCCTGGCATTCCATCCTGACCCGCGTGCGACCGGGCTCGAGGAGCGGGCGGTACGCAACGCAGCATTGCGGGCCCTGCGGCCAGAGGTGAACCGCCGGCTGATCGCCCTGGCCCAGGCCGCCGACGCGGACATCACGCTGGGCGAGGACGGGCGTCTGAAATGGAGTGCCGCGCCGGTCGCCCAACTTGAGCCGGGTTCGCCTGCTTTGCGGCCGCGTTTGCGCATGGTCGGGGGTGACCTGGGTGACGAGGCCCTGTTGCGCGCGGCCCAGACCCGACTGGACACCTGGATCCGCGATGCCGTGGCCCGCGACCTCGCATCCCTCATCGCGCTCGAAACCGCGCTCGCGGGGGACACGCTGCGCGGGCGCATGCGCGCGATCGTGTATCGGCTGACCGAAGCGTTCGGCCTTCTGGCGTCGCGCGACATCCGAGACCTGGGCGAGCCGACCGAGGACGAGCGACGCGCCCTGGCGGGGCTGGGCCTGAGGATTGGCACCCACAGTCTCTATCTGGCCGCCCTGCTGAAGGCGGCACCCGCGCGCCTGGCCGCGATCCTGCGCCACCACACCCGGGCGCAGGTGATCGGCGCGCCCTTCCTGCCCCGCGCTGGCCTGATGAGCGTCGCCGACGATCCGGATCGCAGTGACGCAGAGTATGCGGCAGCCGGCTTTGTCCGCGTGGGCCCGCGTGCAATCCGCGTCGACATCCTGGAACGCCTTGCCCAGCGGCTGCGTGCGGCCCGCCGCGAAGCCCGCGAGGGCACCGCCGGACAGGCCGGAGTGCAGGACGGCACATTCCCGATCGATGTCTCGATGGCTGCCCTGATCGGGGCGCCCGGTGATCAGCTCGAGCCGATCCTGCTGGCGCTGGGGTATCGGCGCGTGCGCGCTGCGGATGCGCAGGCGGGTACAACCGCTCTCTGGCGCGCCGAAGGCGGACGGGGCCCGCGCCCGGACGCCCGCGGTGCAAAAAGGCAGCCTCGCCCAGGTCGGCCAAGGCCTTCCGCCGGGTCAGACGCGACGGGTACACCGCCGGGCGAAGGCGGCGTTGCGGGAATTGTCGACCCGGTGACCGGCCTTCTCACCATCCCCGCCGGCGCGCTGCTCGATGACGCTCGGGGCGCGGGCGCGGCCGAGCCGCTCGGCGAAGCGCGCAAGCGCAAACGGCGGCGCCGGCGCCCCGATGCCGCCAACCATTCACAGGAAATTGCGTCAGCTGACGGCGGTTCCCCAAGGGCCGAGACGCGCGGCCGCCGCGATCAGCGCCCGCCCGCGCAAGAACGTTCGGCCCAAACCGGACAAACCCGTCCCCCGCCAGCCAAGCGTTCCGAGGAGGGGCGTTCGCGACCGCCGCGCTCCTACCCCGAGCGGAACGAGCGTCCACCACGCACCGAGCGTCCGCGCCGCATCGACCCTGACAATCCCTTTGCCGTCCTCGCCAGCCTCAAGCTGCGTCGGGACGACTGATCCCGAGCGAGCCTGATGCGCCTGTTGCGTGCCGCGACCCTGTCTGTCGCCGACCTCGAACGATCGGTCGATGCCTATGCGGCGACCTTCGATTACCGGATTGTTGAACGCGGCCGCGTCGATGCCGGTCTGGCCCGGTCGCTGGATGCACCGGCGGCCGTGGACGCACCGATGGCGGTCCTGGGCCCGGCGTCCGGCGCGTCCGTCTTTATCCGCCTTGTCCAGGTGCCCGCCCATCCTGCCTATCTTGCGCTGCGAACGCTGGGATGGGCGGCGATCGAGCTGTGCGTGACAGACGTCCAGGCTGCCCTGGCACGGGTGGCCGACAGCCCGTTTCAGGTGATCGGCCCCCCGCGCCCGCTGGACGGCTTTCCCGACATTGTCCCGATGCAGGTCCGCGGGCCTGATGCCGAGATCGTCTATCTGACCCAGATCGACGCCTCACCGCCCGGAATGCGCCTGCCGCAGGCCCGAAGCCTGGTGGACCAGCCCTTCATCCTGGTGCTGGCGGCATCCGACCTCGAGGCCGCACGCCAGTTCGCCGCCTCCACCCTCGGCCTCGTCGCAGGGCCCGCTGCACCCATCCGCTACACCATGATCAACCAGGCCTTCAGCCTGCCCGAGGACACTCGCCATGCCATCGCGACCGTGGGCCATGGCGAGGACGTGTTTCTCGAATTCGATCAGTATCCCCATGGCGTGATGGCGCGGCCGCGGCACACGGGTCAGCCCGTGCCGGGCATTTCGTCGGTATCCCTGATGCTGCCCGGCCTTGAGGCGCGGCTGGCAGAGCTTGGTCCGCTGATGCGCGGTCCGGCACGGCGGATCGACGACGCCATTTCGCAGGGCGCGCTGGCCGTCACTGTCGAGGGGCCCGACGGCACCGCCTTCGACCTTATGGAGATGCGGCCATGAAACAGATCGTGCTTCGTCATGTGCCGCCAGCGCGGCCCGAGGCCACCGATTTCGTGGCGGTCGAGGTTGCGCCACCTGCCTGCCCCGAGGACGGGGTGGTGATCGATGTCGTTCACGTCTCGCTCGATCCTTATGTCGGATCGCGGCTGAGGGGACGACATATGGGCGAGCCTGCGCCGCGCCCGGGCGTTGATCCCATTCCCGGGGCGGTGGTCGGGCAGATCGCACACAGCCGCGTGCCGCACCTGGCCGAAGGTCAGTGGGTGCATTCGATGCAAGGGGCATGGGCCGAAAAGGTCGCCTTGTCCTCCCACGCCCTGCGCCCAATCGAGGTTCACCAGACCGGCAGCCGCGCGCATCTGGGCGCGCTGGGCATGCCGGGGCTGACAGCCTGGGCCGGCATTACCCAGCTTGCCCGTGCCGGTGCAGGCGACCAGGTTCTGGTGGACGCCGCTGCCGGCGCGGTGGGCGGCATGGCGGGGCAAATCGCGCGCCTGCGCGGTGCCTCGCGTGTCGTGGGCATTGCCGGCGGCCCCGCCAAATGCGCCCTGGTGCGCGAACGCTATGGTTTCGATGCCTGTGTCGATTATCGCGCGGATGGATGGGAGGATGCGGTGGGCCTGGCTTTGCCCGAAGGCGCCAGCGTCCACTTCGAGAACGTCTCGGTCGGAATGGCGACCATGGCGCTGCAGCGGTTGCGGCCTTATGGGCGCATGGTGCTGTGCGGGCTGGTCGACCAGTATCATGCCGATACCGTCCCTCCGGGCCTGCCTGCGGGACTGGTGATCGGCAGGAGGGCCGTGGTCCTGGGCCTTGTCGTCTATGACTTCTATCCGCGCTGGGACGAGTTTGTCGCCGAGATCGCTCCGCATGTGGCGTCGGGCGGCATCAGCATCGCCGAGGACGTGGCCCAAGGCCTCGATGCCGCTCCAGGCCTGTTCGAACGGCTGATGCGCGGCGAGAACATCGGCAAGGCGGTGGTCGATGTCGGGCAAGGGATTGCGCGGCCGGGGTGAGGGCGCGCCTCAGACCGGGCACAAGACGGGGTAATCAAGCACTTGCAGGCGCGCCTTTGCATCGAGATCGAAGGTAAGCAGCACGTCGCCGCCCAATGCCGCGCCTTCACGGACGATCGCACCGTCGGCAAAGTCGCCACCCGTTTCGAACACTGCAAGGCCAAGCTCGACGGCTTCGCGGTCGGCCTGGACGCGCGCGCTGTCGACCAACGTCCTCAGTGCAGCCGCGATCTCAGCCCGGGGAACGCGATAGCCGCGCATCAGAACCCGGACCAATTCGCAAAAGACCGGGGTGGGGATGGCGATAGTCTCAGCGGCATCGAGCGCGCGCCGCGCCGCCTGCGCCTGCTCCAGATCGTCCTCGACCAGGATCCGCACCAAGACATTGGTATCAGCGATCAGCCTCAAGCGTCCCGGCTCCAGCCGTCACGCGCGATCTGCGAAATCTCCGCAAGGCTCAGGGGAGGCCTCGTGGCGTTCCTCAAAAGCCCGTAGCTGCGGGCGAGCTCTCCTTGCGGCGCGGCGCGCAGTGCCACCCTCCCATCCGGCAGCAAGTCCACCTCGACCTTTTTCCCTGGCCGCACGCCGAGATGCGCAAGCACGTCCTTGCGCAAGGTGACCTGACCTTTCGCGGTGATGGTAAGCGTGACCATCCTCATGATGTAAGGTAAGGCTCCCTTACATGCAAGGCTGACGCATCAATGCCCGTGGTATGGTGCCCTCAAACCTTGGCCAGTTCCTCGGCCACCTCCTCGCTGGTGGGCTCGCCCGCCCGAGCGATGGCTTCGCGCTCCTGCTGCAGGATGCGGAAGACCCGGGCGAGGTATTCCTGGGTCCAGGCGCCGCGGGCATCCGCTTCGGCCCGGGTCGGCTCGAAGCGCTCGATGTCCTCGCGCGTCATTGCGCCCGTGCGTTCCAGCAGGCGTTCGATCGTGTCCAGCCGTTCGCGCGTGACCGCCAGTTCCTGCACCAGCACCAGCACGATATTGGTCAGCCGCTCGACGTCCGAATCCAGAAAATAGGGCCGCTTGCCGCGGGCCTTCGCGCCCGCCAGCGCCAGCGGATCGATGGCCGTCATTTCACCGCTCCCACGACATGCCAGGCGGCCTTGCGCCCATAATCCTCCTGGCCAGAGTCCTTGGCCGCCTCGGGGAATACGTCCGGATCGACGACGGCGGCGACCCCGCCATGGATCAGGCTGTCGCGTGCGAAACCGGCAGCGACCATGGCCGCATCCAGGTCCAGCTCGTGCATCTTGGTCCAGAAAGGCTCGTTGTTGTAGAACGCGTCCCAATCGCGCATCGCCTGTTCGAACAGCGGCATGGACGCATCGTATTGCGGTTGCTCGACGTGGAAGACGATGCCGCCCGGCCGGAGCAGTCGGTGGGTTTCGGCAAAGATCCGCGGCATCGCCTCATAGGATGTCTCGTGCAGGAACATGCACGAGTGGATCATGTCAAAGCTCTCGTCCTCGAACTGTGCCAGGTCGGCCACATCGCCCTGGACGAAGGACACATTGTCGACACCCATCGTCCTGGCCCGGGCCAGCCCATAGCGCAGCATGGGTGCGCCCACGTCGACCGCCACCACCTCGGCCTCGGGAAAGGCCTGGGCGATCGGCAGCACATTGTGGCCCAGCCCAGCCCCGATATCCAGGATTCGCCTGGGTTTGAGGTCCGGCAGGGTGCGCCTGACCCACGCCGCGATCGCCTGTCCCCCGCCGTCATTGTAGCGGCCCAACATGCCCCCGGTCGTGGCGAAGATACCGATGTCGTAGTTCATCGGACCGGTCACATCGCCCGGCACCAGTTCGGTGTGATAGCTGCCCGGCATGCAATGATGGTCGATGGCCTCGACATAACGGGGCAATGCCTGATCAGGGTTCAGCGTCAGCCGCGGATCGCCTTCGGTCAGGGCCCGCGCCCGGGCATTCACCGCCTCGGCCTGGCGCAGCGTCACCCAGCGGCCGGCCTGCTGGCGGGTTTCCATGGTCGCCCGGCGCAGCGCCGACCACCACTGGAACATCGGATCGTCCAGCAGCGCCTTGCGGATCTCGTGGCGGTCCTTGAAGGCGCGCCCCTTGGCCTTGCGGAAAGCAGGCTTGACGCGCCCTTCGAAGGCCTCCTTCACGCCCGGCATGATCCGCGTGGACAGATGGCGGTTCATCTGCGCCAGAAAGTTGAAGCGCGCGATCTCGTCATGACCCAGGTCGGGGAACATGCCGTGGCGGCCGACCACACGATAGTCCGGCGGCCCGTCATAGGGCCTCCTGCCGCCAAGGTCCGCATCGCCGCCCCCCGCATCGGCACCCAGGGCCTTAGGCGTGGCCACCCTGCGGCCCTTCGATGGTGGACGGACGGGGGCGTTCATGCCTTCACTCCTGCGCGATGGTGACGTTCACGGGTGGCCATGACGGCATCGTTCAAATGATATATCCGGTGCCGCACGTCGAGGGGGAAGCGCAAGTCTGCGCGATCCTGCCGCGTCCGAACGCACACCCTGGGAGGCCAAGCTCATGTCCACACGTATCGTTGCGCTGTTCAATCTCAAGCCCGGCGTGACGACCGACCAGTACGAGCAATGGGCGAGGACCGTCGACATGCCGACCGTGCGGGCCCTACGCTCGATCGCGGGGTTTGAAGTGCTGCGCACCACCGGCACGCTGGGGTCCGACGCCGCACCGCCCTATCAGTATATCGAGATCATCGACGTGGCCGACATGGGCCAGTTCGGCGCCGATGTCGCCACCCAGGCCATGCAGGAGATCGCCGCCGCCTTCCAGGGCATGGTCGATGTGACCTTCATCCTGACCGAGCGGGTCTGACGTCATGGCGCGGCGTCTGGAAGGCAAGGTCGCGGTCGTCACCGGTTCGGGCCGGCGCAGGGGCCTGGGCGAGGCAATCGTGCGCGCGCTGGCGGCCGAGGGTGCATCGGTCGTGCTGTCGGACATCGGGCGCCCGCGCGATGCGGCGACCGCCGCCGAGCACATCGGCGCCGAGGACGAAATGGCCGCCATCGCCGCCGAGATCGCGGCCACCGGCGTCGGTGTCACCACCAAGGCGTGCGACGTGCGCGTGCCGGCCGAGGTGGACGCCCTCGCCCAGCATGCGGTCGACACCCTCGGACGGCTGGACATCTGGGTGAACAATGCCGGCATCGGCTATATCATGAAGCCACTGCTGGAAGTGACCGAGGCCGACTGGGACGCGGTTCTGGACGTCAATCTCAAGGGCTGCTTCTTCGGCATCCAGTCCGCCGCCCGGCGCATGATCGCCGGCGGGCGCGGCGGGCGCATCGTCAACATCGCCAGCCAGGCGGCCAAGTCCGGTTTTCCCCACGCCCAGGCCTATACGTCCTCCAAGCATGGCCTTGTGGGCCTGGCGCGGTCGGCCGCGGTGGAACTCGGCGCCCACGGCATCACCGTCAACAATGTCTGCCCCAACCATGTCACGACGAGCCTGGGTGCCTGGCAGAACGAGTATTTCGCCAAGGTCGTCGGCGCGGAATCGGTCGAGGCCTATCTGGCCGCCATGGCCGCCCGCATCCCGTTAGGCCGCCCCGGCCTGCCCGAGGACACCGCCCGGGCCGTGGTGTTCCTGTGCTCGGACGAAGCGGCGTACATTACCGCGGAAAGCATGAACGTGTCCGGCGGGGAGGAGCCGCATTGATGGGGTCAAGACAGAAAAGCTCTCCAAAGGAGGCTATTAAACAACATTACATACCCAAATTTATAATAAAAAATTTCTGTGACAAGGATGGCTATATTCATTACATTGATAAAACTTCATCTTCCGTTTGCTGCAAGCGATCATACCCAAAATTTATTTTTTCTGGAGATCGAATCTACGATATTGAAACAGCAAGCGTAGAATTGAAACAGAAATCAGAAAAAACCCTTTCCCATCAAGAGTCTATTTCTGCACCAATTATAAGAAATATTATTTGTTCCGTGCGCGAAGGAATTACGCCTAATTTATGCCCGAAAAGCATGAGCGCTTTATCATTATTTTTCGTTGTACAGTGGGGACGAACCCCTGAATCACGCCGCCAAATGATCAATCCGGATCAAGAGAACGAAATATTCGAAGATGCTTTAATTGAAACAATAAGAACACTGGGTCTAGATCATGAACAGGCGGAAAATGTCCGGCGGTCAATTGACACGGAGCGCCTCCTAAGGAACGCTCGAAACGAAAATGTGGTGTCAGGTCGACATAAAGTCGCGGAGATGATTTTTGATCGCGGCATATCGATTTTGAAGGCCCGTCCAAAAAAGAGCTTCCTGATCGGAAGCAACCCGATAGTCAAGTTAACGCCACCGGAGACAGGCGACATTTCGGACAAACGCGTGGAGGTATGGTTTCCCATCGCAGCCGACTTAGCGATGGGGTTGGGTGACCGACGTGGCGCCATTACCGTTATCAACAACGTCGCAGACAACATCATAAGAGCGATAAATATTTGCATTGCACGGCAAATTTCAATTATCGGCGGTCGTGATGCAGCGCTTGTTAAATCAATCGCACGAGAGGTTTACGGCATAAGATAATGAAATATCGGAGCCCATCCATCAATTGGTGGATTTCGCGAAACTAATCGGCGCCAACGGCATCACCGTCAACAATGTCTGCCCCAACCCTGTCACGACGGGCCTGGGTGCGTGGCAGGACGAATATTTCGCCAAGGTCGTCGGCGCGGAATCGGTCGAGGCCTACCTCGCCGCCATGGCCGCCCGCATTCCCCTCGGCCGCCCCGGCCTGCCCGAAGACACTGCCCGGGCCGTGGTATTCCTGTGCTCGGACGAGGCGGCGTACATCACGGCCGAAAGCATGAATGTGTCCGGCGGCGAGGAGCCGCACTGAGGCGCTGCTAGCCTGGAGCCCGGGCTTCCAAGCCCGGTATCGCGCAACCGGTCCGCGCTTGGAAGCGCGGGCTCCAACACGCGCCGATTCTGCCCGAGGACACCGCCCAGGCCTTGGTGTTCCTGTGCTCGCACGAGGCGGCCTTCATAAAGGCCACCGTTCTGGAGCCCGGGCTTCCAAGCCCGGTATGGCCCGACCGGTCCGCGCTTGGAAGCGCGGGCTCCAACACGCGCGGATTCTGCCCGAGGACACCGCCGGGGCCGTGGTGTTTCTGTGCTCGGACGAGGCGGCGTACACTACGGCCGAAAGCATGAACGCGTCCGGGGGCGAGGAGCCGTATTGACGGGAACGCCGCACTCGGTGTGGCTTTCGCGTGGGAGGTTTGGCCGCACGGCATCAGGCGCTCCATCACGCCACCAACGCCTTGGCCAGAACCTCGAACGTCAGGTCGTCGCGCCTTGGCTTGCCGAACCGTTCATTGCCATAGGGAAAGGGTTCGGTCGCGCCGGTGCGGTCATAGCCGCGCCGCTGATACCAGGCGATGAGGTCGGTGCGCTGGGCGATCACGGTCATGCGCAGGGTATGCGCGCCGATCCGGTCGCGGGCGTGGGCCTCGGCCGCCTCGATCAGGCGCCGGCCAAGCCCGCCCGCCTGCGCGTCCGGCGCGACGGTCAGCATGCCGAGATAGGCAACACCCTCGCCCTCGTCCTGGACATTGACGCAGCCGATCAGCGCGCCCGCCCGGAAGGCCAGCAGGATCACCTGCCCCGGTGCCCCGACGATATCTGCCAGCGCCGCTTCGTCCGTCCGCTGGCCGTCCAGAAGGTCGGCCTCGTGGGTCCAGCCGCGCCGCGCGCTGTCGCCGCGATAGGCGCTCTCGATCAGCGCGCGCAGCGCCGGCAGATCACCGGCATGGGCGGGACGCAGCAGGACCGGAAAGCCGGTCAGCTGACCGGCCGGGGGGCAATGCGGCTGACGATCTTGATCGAGTTTCCATCCGGATCGGCCAGGATCATCACCCGTGTGCCTTCCAGATTGTCGCGCGGCTCGGACACGATGCGGCCACCGGCGGTGCGCACGCGCTCGGCCACCTCGTCGACATTCTGGACCTCGAAGCCGAACTGGCCAAAGCCGCGCACCATCGCCGGATTGCGCAGGTTCGGAATCCACTGGGCTGCGGTGCGCGACCCGTCCAGTTCCACAAGTTCCAGCCGGAAGCCGTCGCGGGTCAGCACCGCCGTGCGCGCGCCGCCGCCCGCATTGTCATTGCGGTTCAGCACCGAAAAGCCCAGTGCGGCCTCGTACCAGCGGGTGATGGCGTCGATGTCGGACACCGACATGGCGATCGAGTGGGGCTGTACCGCCGCCACCGGTACACCGATCGTGCCGGTGGTCGGCGCGCAAGCGCTGAGTGCGGCGAGGCCGCCTGCGCCCAGTACGGCTATACCGGCGCGGGCCAGGCCCGTGGTCCAGGTCTTCATCGTCTTCTCCCCGACTGATCCGGCCACGAATCCCGCCAGCCCGCGGCCAATTCAACGCGCGGCGGGTGACACGCCGCGCGGCGTTTTTCAAGCGCGATGCGATGACACGTGCCGCCGCCGCCTGCCCGTGGGCGTGCGATCTCAGCCGGCCAGCCGGTGCAGGACCGGCGCCAGTCCGGTCAGGTCATATCCCGCCGCGGCCGCCGCCTGGATGATCGCGTCGGGCGCCATCGCCCCGCTGCGCGCCGCCGACATTGCCCAGAGCGCGGTCGAGCGCATGCCTGACCGGCAATACATCAGCGTTTCGCCCGCGGTCGGTGCGGCGGTGACCGCTTCGAGCGCATCCACCAGATCCGGACCGGGCATACCGGACACCGGCACGAACACGATTTCGAGACCGACCACCGCTGCAACGGCCGCGCGCAGGTCGGCCTGGGCCGGCTGGCCAGGCTCCTCGCCGTCCGGGCGATTGCCGACAATGCGGGTTATCCCGGCAGCGGCCAGTGCCGGAACGTCCTGAGGAGCGATCTGGCCGGACACCAGGACGCCGGGCGCCAGTCGTTTCGGTTGCAGCATCGTGCCGGTGTGAACCGCCTTCGCCGGATTGACAAGCGCGCGTCGCGCTGCCGAAGGTCTTGTGACAGTTTCGCGGTGGGGAGCCCCTTGCTCGGATTCATCCTGCGTCGCCTCGCGGTGGCGATCCCGACCTTTCTGGTGATCGTCGCCGCGGCGTTCTTCCTGATGCGCGCCGCGCCGGGCGGACCTTTCGATGGCGAGCGCCAGCTGCCCCCCGAAATCGAGCAGCGCATGCTCGCCACCTTCAACCTGGACCAGCCGGTCCACATCCAGTTCTCGCGCTATCTGGGCGTGTCGCGACTGATGCAGGACGTTGCGGGTGACGTGCCGGTCGAAGACCGTGTTTCGCCGGGCCTGCTGCAGGGCGAGCTGGGCCCGTCCATGAAGTACAAGGACAAGAGCGTCAGCGACATCATCGCCGACGGCTTTCCGGTGTCTGCAACGGTGGGCTTTTCGGCGCTGCTGATCGCGCTGCTGATCGGCACGGCGTTCGGCGTGACGGCAGCCTTGAGACAGAACACCATATCGGACTGGGGGCTGATGGCGATCGCCATCGTCGGGGTGTGCATCCCCACCTTCGTGATGGGCCCGCTGCTGTCGCTGTTCTTCGGGCTGCAGTTGAACTGGCTGCCTTCGGGCGGCCTGGCGCGAGGCGACATTACCCCGCTCTATCTGATCCTGCCAGTGATGACGCTGGCGCTCTATCAGATCGCCATGATCTCGCGGCTGATGCGGGCCTCGACCATCGAGACGATCCGCTCGAACCATGTGCGGACCGCGCGGGCCAAGGGGCTGGCACCGTTTCAGGTGGTCTGGCGACACATCCTGCCCACCGCGTCGCTGCCGCTGGTCAGCTATCTGGGGCCAGCCACGGCGGGCCTGCTGACGGGTTCGTTCGTGGTCGAGACGATCTTTCAGCTGCCGGGCATCGGACGCCAGTTCATCACCGGCGCGCTGACGCGCGACTACACCGTGGTGATGGGGGTGATCATCCTCTATGCCGGGTTCATCCTGCTGATGAACCTCATCGCCGACGTGGTCTACGGACTGCTCGATCCCAAGATTCGCCAGTCGATGCGGTGAGCCCATGACCGACCTGTCCGCCGCCATGACCCCCGTCACCGTGCCGCTGAAGGGGCGATCCCTGTGGGACGACGCGTGGGTGCGCCTGCGCCGCAACCCCGCCGCCGTCTTCAGCCTGATTGTGCTGGCCATCCTGGCGGTGCTGGCCGCCATCGGCCCGGAGATCTGGGTGCACGAGGTGGACGTGCAGTACCGCGACCGTGTGGCCATTGGCCCGACGCTCGAGAACTGGCACCTGCTGGGCACCGATCCGCAGGGACGCGACATGGTCGCGCGCATCCTGTTCGGCCTCAGGATCTCGATCCTGGTCGGTCTGGTGGCCACCATCGTTGCCATGATCATCGGCGTGCTGTGGGGCGCGATCGCCGGCTTCATCGGCGGGGTCGTCGACCAGGTGATGATGCGCATCGTGGACGTAATCTACACCGTGCCGTTCATCTTCTTCGTCATCCTGCTGGTCACGGTGATCCAGACCGACGATCCGGTGGCGAACATCCTGCTGATCTTCGTCGCCATCGGCGCGGTGGAATGGCTGACCATGGCGCGGATCGTGCGCGGCCAGACCCTGGCTCTGCGCCGCCGCGAGTTCATCGAGGCGGCCGAGGCGGCCGGCGTACGGCGCTTTGACATCATCATGCGCCACATCGTGCCCAACGTGCTGGGACAGGTGATCGTCTATGCCACCCTTCTGGTGCCGACGGTGATCCTGACCGAGTCGACCCTGTCCTTCCTGGGCCTGGGCGTGCAAGAGCCCCTGACCTCGCTGGGCGTGCTGATCAGCCGGGGCGCGGACGACATGGAGGCCTCGTGGTGGCTGCTGGTGTTCCCGGCCGGCACCATGGTGCTGCTGCTGCTGGCGCTGAACTTCCTCGGCGACGGCCTGCGCGACGCCCTCGACCCCAAGGATCGGTGAGCACCGACTTCTTCGTGAAGCGGCGATGATGCGGGCCCGGTCGGGGAGGACGGGCGCCGCGCGGGCGTGCTAACCACCGACTCGGTACGGTGGGTGTGGGTGGATCGAAGTCCAAGGGCGATCCATGCACGATGTTTTTTCCACGTCATCGACGTGGACGGTGCCTGCAACACCGGGTGATGCCCTGCGCCTTCTGCAGGCGGAGGGATTTGCGCCGCCTGGGCTCGGGCCGCCGGCGAAGTGGCCACAGAGCCTCAGGACCGTAACCGACCTGATGATCGCCTCGGGTCACCCAATGTGCCTGGTGTGGGGCGAGGCGCGCTGCTTTCTCTACAACGACGCCTACAGCGTCTTCCTGGGCGAACGTCATCCCCGGGCGTTCGGCGCGGCGTTCGAGCATGTCTGGGCTGACATCTGGGACGACATCGAGCCACTCTATCGGCGCGCCATGGCCGGTGAGACGATCACGATGAAGGACATGCCGCTGAGCATCATCCGCGACGGCCAGCCGCAACAGACCTGGTGGAGCTTTTCCTACTCGCCCGTGCGGGACGAAAGCGCATCGGTGCAGGGCATGCTGAATGTCGCAAGCGAAACCACTGCCCAGGTGCTGGCCGACCGACGCGCCGCAGCCGAACACGAGCGGCTGGGACAGATGCTGCGCGAAATGCCCGGTTTCGTCGCACGCCTGTCCGGACCCGACCACCGCTTCGACTATGTCAATGACGCGTTCCGCATGATTTCGGGCGAGCGTCAGGTGTTGGGCCGCAACGCCGCCGAAGCCTTCCCCGAATTGGTCGAGCAGGGGTTTCTCGATCTCCTGAACCAGGTCTACGCCAGCGGAACGGCCTTCACCGCGGCCGAAATGCCGGTCAGCATCCTCAGGGTCGACGGAGATCGCTATATCGACCTGCTTTACCAGCCGGTTCGTGACGACGCGGGACAGGTGAACGGCATCTTTGTCGGTGGGTACGATGTCACAGACCATGTGCGCACGCGCCAACGTCTTCAGGCCAGCGAAGCGCGCTATCGCACCCTGTTTCAGGCGATCGATGCCGGCTTCTGCATTGTCGAGGTCGAACTGAACGGTCCGGACGGACGCATCGACTATCGCGTGGTCGAGGCGAACCCGGCATTCTTCACGCATACGGGGTTTCCCGAAGCCATCATGAACCGTTGGCTTCGCGAGGCCGCTCCTGGCCTCGAGGAGCATTGGTTCGAGATCTATGGTCAGGTGGCGCGCACGCGCCAGCCGCTTCATTTCGAGGAACGCTCGGACCTTCTGGGTCGTGACCTGCCACTGAGTTTT
>DBAV01000255.1:417-33866 GCA_002291875.1 Hyphomonadaceae bacterium UBA1001 | reverse complement strand
GGCCCGGAGGCCCGCGGTCCGGTGAGGCGCACGGTGATCGACATGGACCCCCAGTCCTTCGTTCAGGAGCGCGGGCTTCCAGGCCCGCACTGTACTTTCGGACCGCGATGCGGGCGCGGAGGCCCGCGGTCCGGTGAGGCCCGCACTGTACTTTCAGACCGATGCGGGCGCGGAGGCCCGCGGTCCGGGTGTGCTGCACAGGTGGTGCTTGATTCCGCCGCTGGGGGTGACAACCTCGCACCAACAGCCATGGACCGGTGTCGATGATCGTCAAATCCAACGGGTCGAGTGTCGAGGCGCTGGCGCGCATGGACCGGCGGGCGCGCGAAATCTTCCGCGAGATCGTCGAGAGCTATCTGACCACGGGCGAGCCGGTGGGCTCGCGCACCATTGCGCGGCGCGGGGTGTCGCTGTCGCCGGCCTCGATCCGCAACACCATGGCCGACCTGGCGGATCTGGGCCTGCTGGATGCGCCGCACACCTCGGCAGGGCGGCTGCCGACCCAGGCGGGCCTGCGCCTGTTCATCGACGGGCTTCTGGAGCTGGGCGACGTGTCCGAGGACGAGCGGCGCGAGATCGACGCGCGCATCCTCGCCTCGGGGCATGGACGCGAGGAGGTGTTCGCCGCGGCCTCGAACCTGCTGTCGGGGCTGGCAGGCGGGGCGGCCCTGGTGGTCACCGAGCAGGTCGAGAGTCCGCTGCGCCAGGTCGAGCTGGTGCTGGTGGGCGATGGGCGGGTGCTGGTGGTGCTGGTGTTCGCCGACGGTCAGGTCGAGAACCGCGTCGCCGCCGCGCCCGCGGGCATCACCCCGTCCCAGCTGCGCGAGGCGTCGAACTGGCTGACCGACCGCCTGGCCGGCATGACGCTGGCCCAGGCCCGCTCGGAGCTGCAGGCCGCCCTGGAACGCGACCGCGCGGCGCTGGATGCGGCGGCGGCGAACCTGCTCGAGTCCGGCTTTGCCACATGGTCGGGCGAGGATGCCCGCGCGGGTCGGGCACTGATCGTGCGTGGACGCGCGAACCTGTTGAACGACCCGGCCATGCAGGCCGACCTGGAACGGGTGCGCCGCCTGCTGGACGACCTCGAGCACACCCGCGACATGCTGGGCATCCTGGACCTGGCACGCGACGGCCAGGCGGTGCGGATCTTCATCGGCTCGGAAAACCCGATCTTCTCGCTTTCGGGCTCCAGCCTTGTGGTCGCACCCTATCTGGACGCCGAGCGGCGGGTGATCGGCGCGCTGGGCGTGATCGGTCCGACTCGGCTGAATTATGCGCGGGTCATCCCGGTGGTCGACTATACCGCGCGCGCCGTCGGCCGGGTGCTGGAGGGGCGCAGCGGCTGAGCTTGCGCCCTGCCCGCGCCGACACTAGCTCCGCCGCGGACCACGCGATGGCACGCAGAGGGCTGGGACATCCATGATCGTTGACGGGAAAGAGGCGGGCGGACCGGTGGACGAGGCGACGGCTGAAACCACGCACCCGGCGAGTGCCGAGGCAGGCACCGAAGCCGGGACCGGGGCAGGGACCGAGGCGGCGAACCAGGCGTCGAACGAGGCAGGCAGCGGGCCGGCGGCGTCGCAGGCGCATGGCCATGAGCCCTCGGACCATGGCGGGGCCGGCAGCCCCGAGGCCGCGCCCGAGCAAAGCGGGGTCGACGACACGCGCGCGGCGCTCGAGCAGCGCATTGACGACCTGACACGGGCCCTGGCCGAACAGGCCAACATCCGCTCGCGCCTCCAGCGCGAGAACGAGGATCGGGTGGCCCAGGCCGTCAAGCGGTTCGCCGCCGACCTGGTGGGGGTGGCCGACAATCTGGGCCGGGCCCTGTCCGCTGCACCGATCGAGCGCGACGAGGTGACCGCGGCTTTCGTCACGGGTGTCGAGATGACCGGCAAGGTGCTCGAGGCGACCTTCGAGCGTCATGGCCTGCGCCGCGTGCCGGGCGTGGGGAGCCCGTTCGATCCGATGGTGCATCAGGCGGTCGCGCGCATTCCGTCCAGCGTGGTTGCGGCCAACAACGTCCTGATGGTGCATCAGGAAGGCTGGATGCTGAACGGCAAGCTGCTGCGCGAGGCCACCGTCGTGATCTCGACCGGACCGGCCGCCGCCGCCCCGCCGCCGGCCAATGATGCCGGTGCCGGTGACGACAGCGCCGCCGAGGGCGATCCGTCGGCGCCGGAGGGCGACCGTCCGAACTGAACCGCAGCGCGTGCCCCGCGTTGGCCCGCGGGTGCGCCTGCGAAGGCTCGCCGCCATGGTGGACATGGCGGTTGGCCGGTGCCATCACGCGCCCTCGAGCGCGTGCGCACAGGGCGCGGCGGCAGGATCAGGCGAGGCGACGATGCGCGGACGGTCGACGGTTTCCATGATGGCCCTGGCGGCCGTGCTCGCGGTTGGTGCCGCGGCGTGCTCGAACCCCCAGAACGCCCAGGGCGCGGACGAATATGGCGCGGACGTCGCGGCCGATGCCCCGCCGGGTGCGGACGGGGCGACACCGCCGGGAACCGAGGTGCGCACGGCGGAATCGGTGGGCCCGCTGGCCGGTTCGTTCGTCGGCCAGACGCCGCAGGACGAGGGCCGGCTGGGCGGGGTGACGTTCAACGGGCCGAACCTGGAATTCGCGCTGGGGCATGTCTACACCACCGAGATGATGCGCCAGGTCGAGCCCGACATGCGCCTGACCACCGATGGCCGCACGGTTTCGCAGGTGCTGGCCAATGACGCGCTGGTGGGGGGCGAGCTGCGCCGGGTCAGCGAGGAACTGGTCAATGCGCGCGCCGCCGGGGGCGGTCTGTGCAGCCCTCAAGCTGCGAACTTCATCGTCATCGGCCGCCAGCCCGACGGCGCGATCGCGCTGGCCGGCCTGACCGGCACGGCCGCCCCCGACGGCGCCCTGAACGCGCGCCCCTGCGCGGTCATCAACCTGCGCCCCGCGGACCGGTAACGCCCCGGCGCCCGCGCGAAACCGGGCTTGGAAGCCCGGGCTCCGTGGTGGGCGTTTTTTTGCGGGTTTGCCGAAGAAAAAGAGAGCGCCCCGCCGGAGCCCGCGCTTCCAAGCGCGGTGGTGCGCGAAACCGGGCCCGGAAGCCCGGGCTCCGGGGGGTCAGAGGATGAATTTGGACAGGTCGGCGCTCTTGGCCAGCGGGCCCACAATGGTGCGGACGTGTTCGCCGGTGATACGGACGGTTTCGCCGCTGCGGTCGGGTGCGGTGAAGCTGATGTCGTCCAGCAGACGCTCGATCACCGTCGAAATGCGCCGGGCGCCGATGTCCTCGACGCTGGCGTTCACCTCGGCCGACAGGTCGGCAATGGCCTCGACCGCATCCTCGGCGAACTCGAGCGTCACCCCCTCGGTCGCCAGCAGTGCGGTGTACTGTTTCAGGACCGAGGCCTCGGGCTCGGTCAGGATGCGGCGGAAATCTTCGCGGGTCAGGGGACGAAGCTCGACGCGGATGGGCAGCCGACCCTGCAGTTCCGGCAGCAGGTCGGACGGCTTGGCGACGTGGAAGGCGCCCGAGGCGATGAACAGGATGAAATCGGTCTTCACCGCGCCATGCTTGGTGGCGACCGTGGTGCCCTCGATCAGCGGCAAGAGGTCGCGCTGCACGCCCTCGCGGCTGACATCGGCACCGCCGCGGTCCGAGCGCGAAGCGATCTTGTCGATCTCGTCGATGAAGACGATGCCATCCTCCTCGGCGACGCGGATGGCTTCCTTGGTGACGCTGTCCTGGTCGATCAGCTTGTCGCCCTCCTCGCGCACCAGCGGCTCGTACGCCTCGGCGACGGTGGTGCGGCGCGAACGGGTGCGCCCGGGCATGGCCTTGCCCAGGATGTCGGCCAGATTGATCATGCCGATCTGTCCCGCCCCGCCGGGCAGATCGAACATCGGCGCGCCACTGCCGCCGCCCTCGGCCATCTCGATCTCGATCTCCTTGTCGCCCAGCTCGCCCGCGCGCAGCCGGCGCCGGAAGGCGTCGCGGGTGGTGGCGCTGGACGTCGCCCCCACCAGTGCATCGAGCACGCGTTCTTCCGCGGCGATCTCGGCGCGGGCGCGGACCTCCTTGCGGCGCCGCTCGCGCACCAGGCCGATCGCGACCTCGACCAGGTCGCGCACGATCTGTTCGACATCGCGGCCGACATACCCGACCTCGGTGAACTTGGTCGCCTCGACCTTGAGAAAGGGGGCCTGGGCCTGACGGGCCAGGCGGCGCGAGATTTCGGTCTTGCCGACCCCGGTGGGGCCGATCATCAGGATGTTCTTGGGCGTGACCTCCTCGCGCAGCCCTTCGGGCAGGCGGCGGCGGCGCCAGCGATTGCGCAGGGCAATGGCCACCGCGCGCTTGGCGTCGCGCTGGCCGATGATGTGGCGGTCGAGTTCCGAGACGATCTCACGCGGGGAAAATTCGGTCACGAGGCATCCTGGCAGTGTGCGAAGCGCCTATCTGGGGCACCGCCTCGCGCTTGCAAAGGCACGCGTCGGCACGGCAAGGACCGCTGATGCACATCGCGCCGCGCCCGCACGCCGGCGCGCACCTGCCGGACAGGAGGACCACCATGGCCATACGCACCCCGCTCTGCGACCTGCTGGAGGTCGAACATCCGGTGATGCTGGCCGGGATGGGCGGGGTGTCCTATGCCGAACTGGCCGCCGCGGTGTCGAATGCGGGCGGGTATGGCGTGCTGGGCATGGCGGGCACGTCGGCCGGCTTCATCCGCGACCAGATGCGCGAGGTCCGCAGCCTGACGGACCGGCCCTTCGGGGTGGACCTGCTGGCCGCGACGCCCGAGGCGCTGACAGATGCGGTGGAGGTCATCATCGCCGAGGGCGCCTCGTGCTTTGTGGCGGGCCTTGGCGTGCCGATGCCGATCATGCAGCGGCTGAAGGCGGCGGGGCTGAAGGTCATGGTGGTGTGCGGGGCGGTCAAGCACGCCGTCAAGGCCGAGCAGGCGGGCTGTGACGCGGTGATCTGCCAGGGGTCCGAGGGCGGGGGCCATACCGGCCTGGTGGGCACGCTGCCGCTGGTGGCGCAGGCGGTCGAGGCGGTGCGCATACCGGTCGTGGCGGCAGGCGGCATCCATGACGGACGCGGACTGGCCGCTGCGCTGGCGCTGGGGGCCCAGGGCGTGTGGATGGGCACCCGCTTCATCGCCACCCACGAGGCCCATGCCGGCCAGATGTATCGCGAGGCCGTGCTGGCCGCGCGCGACGAGGATACCGTGCGCACCCGCAGCTATTCGGGCAAGCCGATGCGGGTGCGGCGCAATGCCTGGACCGATGACTGGGAAGCCCGCCCCGGCGACATCCAGGGCTTTCCCATGCAGGCCATGGTGACCATCCAGGCCGGGGCGATGGGCGGGATTGGCGGGCAGACCGAGGGCCTCGACCCGGACCGCTCGTGCTTTGCGATGGGCCAGTCGGCAGGCGGCATCACCGATATCCGGCCCGCGGGCGATGTCGTGCGCGCCATCATGGCCGAAGCCGAGGCGGCGCTGGCGCGCGTGTCGGGCATGGTCCGCCCCGCCCCCGTGCCGGCCTGAGGCAAGCGGGGCGCTAGCGCGCGGCGGCGGCCGCCAGCACCCGGTTCAACAGCTCGCGCGTGGGAAAGCCGTCGGCGGGCAGGCCCTGGCTGCGCTGGAAGTTCTGGAGGGCCAGGCGCGTGCGGGCGCCCGCAATGCCGTCGACCTCGCCAATGTCATAACCCAGCCGCACCAGCGCGCCCTGGAGGGTGCGCACCTCCTGCGGCTGAAGTGTCACGAGGTCTCGTGGCCAGGGTGTGCGCACCCCCGCCTCGCCCCGCAGCGCCCGCGACAGCAGCGTCACTGCCAGCGCATAGCTGTCCGACCGGTTGTATTCCAGGATGGCCGAAAAATTGGCCCCGGCCAGGAAGGCCGGCCCCGCCCGCCCCGCCGGCAGCATCAGGCGCGCGGTCGGTCCGATGCGGGCCGTGGCGGGGATGTCGCCGGCCAGCGTGCGCACCCCGGCCTCCTGCGCCCAGAAGCCAAGCGGCCGCAGCGAACGGTCGGCCAGCGCATAGTCGAAGCCTTCGGGCAGGCGCACCTCCTCGAGCGGCGCAAGGCCACGGATCCAGCCATGCTGGCGCAGGAAGTTCGCCGTCGAGGCCAGCGCCTCATCCGGGTCGGTCCAGATGTTGCGCCGCCCGTCGCCATTCCAGTCCACCGCATCGCGCAGATAGGTGGACGGGATGAACTGGGTCTGCCCCATGGCCCCGGCCCACGAGCCGCGCAGCTGGGAGCGGGTGGCATAGCCGCGCCGCAGCATTTCCAGCACCGCGCGCAGCTCGGCCTCGGCAAATGCCGCGCGCCGCCCGCGCCAGGCCAGGGTCGCCAGCGAGCGCGGCACGTCCATGGTGCCGGTGTTGGCGCCGAACGAGGATTCGATGCCCCAGATGGCCAGCACCACGTCGGGGTCGACGCCGTGGGCGGCTTCGAGCGCGCGCATCAGCGCCTGGCGGCTGGCGCGCTCGGCCCTGCCGCGCTGGATCCGCTGGGGCGTGATCGCCAGACCCAGATACTCCCACACCGGACGCGAGAACTCGGCCTGACGCTCGTTCAGGGCGGTGACGCGCGGATCGGGCACCAGGCTGCCAATGGTGTTGCGCACCAGGGTCGGGTCGAACCCCTCGCGGATCATCCGCTGCTGGAAGTCGGTGCGCCACGCCACGAAAGCGGGGTCGGGCTGGGGCGGCGGCGTCTCGCGGCGCTGGGCCGTGGCCGGGAGGGCGGCGAGCATGGTCAGGGCGCCGAGGGCGAGGGCGCGCATGGAAACACCCATGGCGGTGACTCTACGGAAAGGCCGTGCGGACATGCACCGACGATACAGGGTGCGGGGGTTTATGGAAGATGAACCGACCACCCTTCGGGCGTGATCGGCCGCCCATCCGCACATCCGCCACACCCCGCGCGGCGCGCGCACATGCTCCACCGCGCATCGCCTCGGGATGACAGGATTGCGACGAATCGCCCTTGCCGAGTGACCCCCTGCGGCCTATGTTCGCCGAGTTATGCTGAAAGTCAGCATAAATGGCGGTTCGCCCGCCGGGGGTTGGACACCATGGCCCGCATCATTGATCACGCCCTGGCCTCGAAGTCGGCGCCGGGGTGCGCACCCGTATCGGTGCTGGGGGCGACGGGCGCAGCTGCCGCCCGCGGGCTGGCATGGGACGCGGCGGTCGAGGCCGAAACCCGGGGGCTTTATGAAAAGGTGGCCCATGTGGTCACGCCGGCCGAATGGCGCCTGCACGCGCCCCTGATCGCCGCCATCAACCGCCTGAAGCGCCAGAAGGGCGCGGTGATCCTGGCGCACAACTACATGACGGCCGAGATCTTCCACTGCGTGGGCGATTTCCGCGGCGACAGCCTGCAGCTGGCCCGCGAGGCGGCGCGCACCGATGCGCCGGTGATCGTCCAGGCGGGCGTGCACTTCATGGCCGAGACCTCGAAAATCCTCAGCCCGGACAAGACCGTACTGATCCCGGACATGCGGGCGGGATGCTCGCTGGCCGCCTCGATCACCGGCGCCGACGTGCGCCTGATCCGCCAGCGCCACCCCGGCATTCCGATCGTGACCTATGTGAACACCTCGGCCGACGTGAAGGCCGAGAGCGACATCTGCTGCACCTCGTCGAACGCGGTTCAGGTGGTCGAGACGATCACCCGCGAATGGGGCGTGGACACCTGCATCATGCTGCCCGACGAATACCTGGCCAGGAATGTCGCCGCCCAGACCGGGGTGCGCGTCATCGCCTGGCACGGCAAATGCGAGGTGCACGAGCGCTTTTCCGCCGAGGACATCGCCGAACTGCGCGCCGCCCATCCCGGCGTGGTGGTGCTGGCCCACCCCGAATGCCCGCCCGAAGTGGTGCAGGCAGCGGACTTTTCGGGCTCGACCGCGGCGCTTCAGACTTGGGTGGGCGACCACCGGCCGGCGCGGGTGGTGCTGCTGACCGAATGCTCGATGTCGGACAATGTCGCGGCCGGTCATGATGATGTCGAGTTCGTCCGGCCGTGCAATCTGTGCCCGCACATGAAGCGCATCACGCTGGAGGCGATCCACGACGCGCTGGTGCACGGACGTCACGAAGTGATCGTGCCCGAGGACATCCGGGTGCCGGCGAAACGGGCGATCGACGCCATGCTGGCACTGCCGCCCGCCGCACCGGGGCGGTTCGATCCTGCCCGGCCGGTTCCTGCGGACCTCGAGGTGATCGGCCCCTGACCCGGGCATCGGGATGCAGGCTTTGGGCGCGGGGAGATGACGCGAATGGATGCACGCGACAGCGTGGTGGTGATCGGGGCGGGCCTGGCCGGGCTTTTTCTGGCGCTGAAACTGGCCCCGCGGCCGGTGACGGTGCTCTCGCCGGCGCCACTGGGCCAGGCGGCGGCGTCCGCCTGGGCGCAGGGCGGTCTGGCAGCGGCCCTGGCGCCAGAGGACGCACCCGCCCTGCACGCGGCCGACACGGTGGCGGCCGGGGCGGGGCTGGTCGATCCGGTGGTGGCCCGGCTGATTGCCGAGGAGGGGCCCGCGCGGGTGCGCGACCTGCTGGAAATCGGCGTTCCGTTTGATCGCTCGCCCGATGGCAGCCTGCTCCAGAGCCTCGAGGCCGCACATTCGGTGCCGCGCGTGGTGCGGGTGTCCGGCGATCTGGCCGGCAAGGCGATCATGGATGCCCTGATCACCGCGGTGCGGGCCTCGGACCATGTGACGGTGCTGGAGGGGGTGCGCGCGCGCGCCCTGGCCACCGCGCGCGAGGGGCGCATCGGCGGTGTGAAGGTGCGCCTGCCCGATGGCCGCACCCAGGTGCTGCGGGCGCGTGAGGTGGTGCTGGCGACCGGAGGGGTGGGCGGGCTGTTCCGGGTCACCACCAATCCCGCCAGTGCGCTGGGCACCGGGCTGGCGATGGCCGCACGTTCGGGCGCGCTGATCGCCGATCCCGAGTTTGTCCAGTTCCACCCCACCGCCCTGGATGTGGGCCGCGATCCCGCCCCGCTGGCCACCGAGGCCCTGCGCGGCGAGGGGGCGCTGCTGGTGGACGGCAGCGGCGATCCTCTGATGGCGCGCCACGACCCGCGCGGCGACCTGGCCCCACGCGATGTGGTGGCCCGCGCCATCGACACCGAGCGCCGGGCCGGCGGCCGGGCGCTGCTGGACTGCCGCGCCGCGGTGGGCGCCCATTTCCCCACCCATTTCCCGACCGTTTTCGCTGCCTGCATGGCCGCCGGCATCGACCCGCGCGTGCAGGCGATCCCGGTGGCGCCCGCGGCGCACTATCACATGGGCGGGGTGGTCACCGACCTGTGGGGCCAGACCACGCTGGCAGGGCTGTCGGCCATCGGCGAGTGCGCCTCGACGGGCGCGCACGGGGCGAACCGGCTGGCGTCGAACTCGCTGCTGGAGGCGATCGTGTTCGCCCACCGGGTGGCCGAGCGGCTTTTGGGGGACGATGGGCATCCGCCTGCCGCAGCCATATCCGCGCCGAGCGTGCCCGATCCGCTGCCGGCGGATGCGCTGATGGGGCTGCGCGCCGACATGGCCCAGGCCTGCGGCGTGGTGCGCGACGCGGCGGGCCTCGAGGCCCTGGCCGAACGCATCGAGCACATGGGGGCGTTGCATGGCAACGCCGATGCACTGGTGGTGGCCGGGCTGATGGTCGACGCCGCCTTGGCCCGTCAGGAGAGCCGCGGCAGCCACTGGCGCGAGGATTTCCCCGCCCCCGCCGCCAGCGCGCGTCGCACCTTTGTGTCGTGGGCGGAAAAGGCGGGCGTGCGCCATCGCGTCCCCGCCGAGCCGGTGCTGACGGCATGAGCGCGACCCTGCCCGACCTGCTGCTCGAGCCGATCGTGCGCGCGGCGCTGGAAGAGGATCTGGGCCGGGGCGGCGACATCACCTCGGCCCTGCTGCGCCCCGGCGAGCGCCTGCGCGCGCGCCTGGTGGCGCGTCAGGCCGGTGTGGTGGCCGGCCTTCAGCCTGCCCGGCTGGCCTGCGCCCTGGTCGATCCGGCCCTGGGGTTCACCCAGGAGGTGCTGGACGGCACGCCGGTGGAGGCCGGCACGGAAATCGCGCTTCTGGAGGGGCGCGCATCCAGCATGCTGACCGCCGAGCGCACCGTGCTGAACTTCCTGACCATGATGTCGGGCACGGCCAGCCTGACGGCGCGGTTCGTGGCCGTGGTGGCGCATACCCCCGCGCGCATCGCGGCCACGCGCAAGACACTTCCGGGGCTGCGCGTGGTCCAGAAGCAGGCGGTGGTGCTGGGCGGAGGGCTGCCGCACCGCTATGGGCTGGATGACGCCATCCTGATCAAGGACAACCATATCGCCGCCTGCGGTTCGGTGACCGAGGCGCTGACGCGCGCGCGCCGGCTGGCCGGGCACATGCGGCGCATCGCGGTCGAGGTGGACGGCCTGGACCAGCTGGACGAGGCGCTGGCGCACGCGCCCGACGTCATTTTGCTCGACAATTTTGCCGCCGATGGCCTTCGCGAGGCTGTGGCCAGGGTGCGCGCGCGTCCGGGTCCGCATCCGGTGCTGGAAGCGTCGGGCGGGGTGCGGCTGGACACCGCCGCGGGCTTGGCCGAGGCCGGGGTGGACGTGCTGTCGGTCGGCGCGCTGACCCATTCGGCGCCTGCGCTCGACATCGGACTGGACGCCTGATGTATGACGACCTCTATCATGGCCGGGTGATGGAGCTGGCGGCGGACATCACCCATGCCGGGCGCCTGGATGCGCCCATGGGCAGCGCGACCCGGGTGTCACGGCTGTGCGGCTCGGAAGTCACGGTGGACCTGGACGTGCGGGCGGGCGTGGTGACGCGCTTTGCGATCGAGGCGCAGGCCTGCATGCTGGGGCGGGCGGCGGCGGCGGTACTGGCGGACCATGTCATCGGGGCCCGCATCGAGGAGGTGCTGGCCGCGCGTGACGCGCTGTCGGCGATGTTGCGGTCGGGCGGGGCGCCGCCGGGCGGACGGTTCTGGGAATTGCGGCACCTGCAGGGCGTGCGCGACTATCCGGCCCGCCACGTTTCGACCTGTCTGGCGTTCGAGGCCGCCGCTGCGGCGATCGAGCAGGCGAGCGCGGTCACCGGCGCGCCCTGAGCGTGCGCCCTCAGGCCGCCTTGGGGGCCTGGGCCTCGTCCAGGCGCCGGGCCAGCCATTTGCCGACATCGCGGACCGCCTCGGCCCCCTCGTCCAGCTGGCCGTGAAACTGGTGCCAGCCATGCAGCATGTTGGCCCAGATCTCGAGCACGGCCGTGACGCCATGGCTGCGCAGCGCCTTCAGCAGGGTGTCGGCATCACCCAGCAGCACCTCTTCGGAACCGACATGGATCAGGGTTTCGGGCAGGCCGGCCAGGTCGGCGTGCAGCGGCGAGGCAAGACCCGTCTCGCGCGCGGCCCGCGCGCCCAGATAGGCGGCCGCGCACGCATCCAGCAGCGACCTGGACAGCACCGGATCATCGTCGGCCTTGGCGCGGAAGGTCTGGGCCGACTGGCCAAGGTCGGACCAGGGCGAGAACAGCACGCAGGCCCGCGGGACCGGAAGCCCCACGCGACGCGCCGCAAGGGCGGTGCCCAGCGCCAGGCCCCCGCCCGACCCCTCGCCACAGAAGGCGGCGCGCGCGGCCTCGCGCCGGGTGGTCAGCATCCACCCCCATGCCGCCGTCGCGTCCTCGATCGCGGCCGGATAGGGGTGCTCGGGCGCCAGCCTGTAGGCAGGCACGATCACTTCGGCGTCGGTGTCCAGCGCCAGCCGCCCGGCCAGGCCCGCGGACGCGCGCGGCGAACCCGCGACATAGCACCCGCCATGCAGGAACAGGATCGAGCGACCCTTTGCGCCCCCGGGCGGGAGGGCCCGCAGACCCGCCACCGGGCCCATGGTCACGTCCTCGATCACCACGCCTGCCGGCGGCGCAAGGCGCGCACCCAAGGCATCAAGGCGTCGGCGCAGCGGCAAGACATCACCCCCCGCAATCCGCGGCAGTGGCGATGCTTCGAAGAGTTCGCGGATGGCGTCGATTCCCTCCATGGGCGAGGTGTGGCGTGTCGCGCCTGCAGCGTCAATCGCGCCATTTACGGTCTTTTGAGTGGCCATGGCGTAAGGCGAACGGCCGCCCGTCCGCGTGCCAACCGGCCGGGGCAGGGCGGTGGAGCGTATCGCGGCATGACATTGCCACGCAAAATGCTGGTGCTGTTCGTCGGATGGGCCCTGGTCCTGCTGGCAGCCTGCTGGCTGTTGCTCGCGACCGTCCTGCGGCCGATGGCGGACGAGATGGACCGCCGCGCGGCTGAACGCGGGGCGGGCATTGTCGAGGCGGCGCTGGCGGCAAAGCATCAGGACCTGGCGCGGCGCGCACGCGACTGGGCCGTGTGGGACGACCCCTGGCGCGAGCTGGCCGGCACCGACCGCAGCTTTTCGCGACTGTCGCTGCTGCCCGAGCACCTGACCGCGATCGACATCGACGCCGCCTGGATCGAGCGGCTGGACGGGCAGGTCGTCGCGCTCGCCAGCGCCGATGGCAGCAGGGCCGCGGCCGAACTCCAGCCTGGCCTGACCCGCGCGCCGGCCTTCGCCACGTCGATCCCGGGGGCGGTCGCGACCAGCATTGTCTCGACACCGCAAGGGCCGGCGCTGGCCGCGGTGGTCGCGGTCACGAATTCCGAGGGAACGGCCGTCCCGGACGGGCGGCTGGTGATGCTGCAGTATTTCGACGAGGGCAGGATCGCCCAGCTGGGGCGCCTGCTGTCGATCAATTTCTCCCTGGTGCCGGTGCGCACCCTGGACGAGGACACCGCACGTCGCGTGGTCGACAACGCCGTGCATGTGCTGTCGCCCGACACGCTGACCGCCTATCGCCAGGTCCGCGACGCCACCGGGCGGATCACCCATGCCATCGTGGTCCGCAAGGAACGCACGGGGGCGGCACTGGCCGCGGCCAACATCAATCTGACCACCCTGGTGATGGTGGTGCTGTCGGCGCTGACGCTGGTGGTGGCGATCGGGCTGATGCACCTGATGTTCGGGCGGCCGCTGCGGCGGCTGCGCCAGGCGGTGCTGGCCACGACCGAGGCCGCGCCCTTCGACGCCGCCCGCCTGGACGCGCGCGGCGACGAGATCGGCCATCTGGCACGGGCTTTTCACGACCTCGACTCGGCGGCGCGCGGCGACCGCGCCGCCCTGTTGGGCTCGCTGGATGCGGCCCGCGCCGCCGACGAGGCCAAATCGCGCTTTCTGGCGGTGATGAGCCACGAGATCCGGACCCCGCTGAACGGGGTGCTGGGTGCCGCCTCGATCCTGAAGGCGCGCGAGGACGATCCCGAACGCCTGCGCCTGATCGAGACCATGCAGTCGTCGGGCGATGTGCTGATGCGCCTGCTGGACGACGTGCTGGACCTGTCGCGCCTGGAACGCGGCGAGATGGAGGTGGCGTCGCAGGGCTTTGCCCCGCGCGAGCTGGCGCGCGACATCGAGGAAATCTGGTCGCGCCCGGCCAGCACCAAGGGGCTGGCGCTGACCGTGTCGGTGGCCGAGATCGTGCCGCCCCGCCTGCGTGCCGACGCCTCGCGCCTGCGCCAGGCCGTGTTCCATCTGGTGTCGAACGCGGTCAAGTTCACCGAACAGGGCACGATCGACGTGCGGTTCGGCTGGTCCGAAGAGCGCCTGACCGTCGAGGTGGTCGACACCGGCTGCGGCATCACCGAGTCCATCCGCACCCGGATGTTCGAAAGCTTTGCGATGGCCGACGCCTCGAACACCCGCCGTCAGGGCGGTGCGGGGGTCGGCCTGGCCCTGGTCCGCCATCTGGTGGACCTGATGGGCGGCGAGGTCAGCGTCGAAAGCCGGCCGGGGTCCGGCTCGATGTTCGTGATCGTGCTCCCCTGCATGGTGGACGCGCTGGATGACGGGGCTTGGGACCTGAATGACGACCCGGTCGAGGGCGACGCGCCGCTGGCCGGCCTGCGGGTGCTGGTGGCCGAGGACAATTCGGTGAACCGGCTGATCGCGGGCAAGCTGCTGGAGACGGTCGGCGCGCATGCGGTGTTCGCCGAGAACGGCGCGCTGGCGCTGGAACTGGCGGCCGCCGAGGGTTTCGACCTGGTGCTGATGGATGTGCAGATGCCGGTGATGGACGGCCTGGAGGCGGCGCGCGCCCTGCGCGACCGCGAGGGTCCCAACCGCTTTGCGCCGATCGTCGCCCTGACTGCCAATGCCGGCGACCGCGACCGGCGCACCTGCCTCGAGGCGGGGATGGACGACTTCGTGACCAAGCCGATCCAGCCCGCCGCGCTGTTTGCCGCGATGCAACGGGCCGTTTCCTCGCGGCGTCTGGCGGATTTCGCGATCCGGGCCTAGATCGGGCGGGTCAGGAGACCCCCCATGCACCCCTCACGCATCGACCTGGCGGACAATGTCCGCAAACAGTCCATCGCCATCCTGCAGGCCCGGCTGGCCGATGCGATCGACCTGGCGGCCCAGCTCAAGCAGGCGCACTGGAATGTGCGCGGGCCGCGCTTCATCCAGCTGCACGAGCTGTTCGACCGGCTGCACGGCGAGGTTTCGACCGCGGTGGACGACATCGCCGAGCGTATCGTCGCCCTGGGCGGGATTGCGGATGGCCGCATCCAGACCGCCGCCCGCACGTCCAGCCTGTACGAATATGCCCTGCAGGCGGCCGGCGGCACCGCGCACACCAAGGCCGTATCGGCGGTGCTGGCCCAGTTCGGCGCCGGCCTGCGCGCGGCCATCGACCAGACCGCCGCCGCCGGTGACGCCGGGACGGCCGACCTGTTCACCGAGCTGTCGCGCCAGGCCGACAAGCAGTTGTGGTTTGTCGAGGCACACCTCGACGGCGACGACTGAGCCCCTGGGATGCATGCGCCGTCCGCTGCAGCGCCCCAATTCGTCCTGACCGTCGGCGTGACGGCTGCCCACATCGACGTGCTGGGGCACATGAACCACAAGCACTATGTCGCGCTGGCCGAGGACGTCGCCATCGCGCACTGGGAGGCGGCGGCCCACCCGGACGATCAGCACGCCTATGCCTGGGTCGCCAGCCGCATCGAGATCGACTTCCTGCGCGAAACGCTCGAGGGCGAAACGCTGGAGGTCCGCACCTGGGTGGGCACCCATCGCGGCGCGCGCTTTGACCGCCACGTCTCGATCGTGGGCGCCGATGGTGTGGAGCGGGCGCGCGCGGTCACCGTGTGGGCCTGCATCGACACCGCGCGCCGCCGCCCGGCCCGCGTGCCGGCCCGCGTGCTGGAACGGTTCGGCGCCCCAGGCGCGCCGGTCTCCTGACCGGCTGCCGACGCCGGGCCACCACGCCACGGGGCGGATTTGCCGCGGACGGCAACTGGTCTAGGGCAAGGCGAAAGGCACACCGGAAAATAAGGGAGGCAGGCCATGGCGGACGACGCGCAGGACGTGTTCACGGGCACCAAGCCGGTCGAAGAGCGCCACCGCATCGACGAGGCAGCGCTGCTGGCGTGGCTGTCGCGGCATGTCGAGGGCTTTGCCGGCCCGCTGGAGGTGCGCCAGTTCAAGGGCGGCCAGTCCAACCCCACCTATCAGCTGGTGACGCCCGGCCACCGGTATGTCCTGCGCCGCAAGCCGCCAGGCAAGCTGTTGGCGTCCGCCCACGCGGTGGACCGCGAATACCGCGTGATCGCGGCGCTGCACCCCACCGGCTTTCCGGTCGCGCGGCCGTGGGCTCTGTGCACCGACGAGAGCATCATCGGCACGATGTTCTATGTCATGGACCATGTCGAAGGGCGCATCGAGTGGGACGGGCGCCTTCCGGGCTATGCACCCGAACGGCGCCGGGCGATCTATGACGCCATGAACGCCACGCTGGCGGCACTGCACACCAGCGATGTCGCGGCCGTGGGCCTGGCCGACTTTGGCAAGCCCGGCAATTATTTCGGCCGGCAGGTCGACCGCTGGAGCAAGCAGTATGTCGCCTCCGAGACGCGGAAGATCCCGGCGATGGACGCGCTGATGGACTTCCTGCCGCGCACCCTGCCCGAGGACGACGCCACCACCGTCGTCCATGGCGACTATCGGCTGGACAACATGATCCTGCACCCCACCGAGGACCGGGTGATCGCGGTGCTGGACTGGGAATTGTCCACGCTGGGCAACCCGCTGGCCGACTTTACCTATCAGCTGATGCAGTGGGTGATGCCGGGCGACCAGCGCGGCGGCCTTCTGGGCCTGGACCTCGCCGCCGAGGGCATCCCGACGATCGAGGCCTATGTGGCGGCCTATTGCGCGCGCACCGGGCGCAGCGCCATCCCCGACCTCGACTGGTATTTCGCCTACAACATGTTCCGGCTGGCCGCGATCTGCCAGGGGATTGCCGGGCGGGTGCGCGACGGCACCGCCGCCAGCCCGCAGGCGGTGCTGATGGGCGAGCGCGTCGAACCGCTGGCGCTGGCCGCCGAGAGCTTTGCCCGGCGCGCAGGGATGTGACGATGCACGATTTGCTTCGCCTGCTGCAGGCCCCGCGCACGACCGAGGCAACGCCCGCGGCCGAGGAGACGAACCTTCTGCTGGCCCGCGAATGGCTGAGGCGTTCGGCGGTCGCGGCGATGGCGCTGGGGATCGAGGCGCGATGGCCGTTCTTCGACGCCGCCGAAGCCATCGATCCGTCCTTCGACCTGCCAGCCGAAGTCGCCGCGGAGTTGGAACGCACGGTTCTGGGCGCGGTGGGCGGCCGCATGCCCCTGCTGCTGTGCGCGTCGGTGCGATGGCAGATGCTGTGCGCGCGCACGGCGCCGCCGGCCTCGATCCCCGAGGGGCTGTACGATCCGGTGGTCGCCCTCCACCGGAATGGCGGCGCGCTGCATGCCGAGCACCACATGATCCTGGTGCCGGTGCACGGCTTCGTCAAAGGGACCATCGAGGCAAACGCCGCCCGCCCGCCCTGGATCGAGGATGCCGTGCTGCAGGCCTTGCTGGCCCCGAACACCGCCCGCCACCGCTATGCCTATGCCCACCGCTGGTTCCGGGGGCACAAGCGTCCGATCGACGTCCTGACCGAAGAGCAGGCCCGGCAGCGTCATGAGCGCGGCGAAGGCTATGTCGTCCTCGCCGGGGACGATCCGATGCGTCCGTTCGGGTTCGCCGAGGTGGGACCGGCCGCCGGGGCGGTGGGCGTGACCTTTTTTGATGAGCGGATGCGCTGCAGGGTCGAGTATGGCTTCAGGCGCATGGAGGCGCGTTCGTTTCTGGGCGACGCGACGATCCGGACGTTCGACGACGCCACCGACAAGGTGCTGACCGCGGACATCTACGCGTTCACGCCCGACGGCGGCATGCGTTCCGAGCATCACGACACCCGCCAGAAGGATCATCTGGTGCGGACCGCCCAGCTGCCGGTCGACACCACAATGCTGTGGGCGCCGCCGCTGCGGTTCGGCGACTGGGACGACTATTTCCGGTTCGAACGCCTGCGCCCCAACTGACCGCAGGCGCCTGCCGGTGGGGGATGACAGGGGCGAGGCGCGCGGCTAGGCAGCGCGCCAGTTTCCAGCATTGCAGGCATCACGATGGCGACCGACCAACGCACCGACGAGGACACCGACGACACCCCCTGGGCCATCATCTGGTCGGTGGTCGGCGGCGCGGTGGTCCTGGCCCTCGGCGTGGTCGTCGCGGTGACCGTGTTCGGCGCCCAGCAGGGCGGCCGCGCGGGCCTCGACCAGGCACCATGGGTGGTCCAGATCAACCAGATGCTGCGCGAGCAGCGCGGTTTTGACTTCGTGTCGGTTTCGGCGGGCACGCGCGATGTCATCGTGGCCGGCACCGCACCCGACCCCGGCACGCGCGATGCGGCATGGACTGCCGCCGAGGCAGCCGTGCGCGCCTCGCCCGAGGCCGGGGGCTTTCTGGTGGTCGATGCGCTGGGCGTCGAGGGCGGCGAGGCGGGCCTGGGGGCCGCCTTGGTGGCACTGGGCGAACGCCCGGACATTGCACGCTGCCAGGCCGCCTTCGGAGAGACGCTGGCCGGGCGCTTCGTGGCCTTCCGTGAAGGCTCGGCCGAAATCGAACCGGCCAGCGCGCGCCTGCTGGATGCGCTGACGGGTGTCGCCATGCGCTGCGAGGCCCACCGCATCGAGGTCGGCGGGCACACGTCGACCACCGGCGACGACGCGTCGAACCTGGCGCTGTCGCGCGACCGTGCCGAGGCCGTGAAGGCGCACCTGGTGTCGCGCGGCGTGCCGGCGGCCTCGCTGGCCGCTGTGGGCTATGGCGAGGCGCGCCTGCTGGATACCGCCGGAACGCCCGAGGCCGAAGCCCGCAATCGCCGCATCGAGTTCACCGTCACGCCGTCGATGGATGCCCCCGCCGGCGGCTGAGCGCCTGCACGGGCGCCCTTTGCGCGGGCGCGCGATCACATATCGCTGTCGTGACCGCCGCGCCCATAGCCGGCATGGCCCCGGGCCGGCGACTGGCCGAGCCCGGGCGCGCCGCCGCCCTGGTGGTGGGACGGGTCATGGCCGTTTTCGAGGGATGGGCCGGGCGCGCTGACAATCTCGCCGCCGGAAAGGCTCTTGGCCAGGCTGGCCAGGGCTGAGCGCACGCCGGGATCGGAAATGCCGTTGAACGCCCGCACCAGCTCGATGGTGGCGCGGCTGCCGCCGGCGGGCATGGTGCTCTCGGCAGCGGAAATCTCGGTGATGCCCTCGAAGAAGAAGGCCACCGGAACATCCAGATAGGCGGCGATCTGATAGAGCCGGCCCGCGCTGACGCGGTTCGAGCCGGTCTCGTATTTCTGCACCTGCTGGTACGAGATCGCCAGCGCTTCGGCCAGTTGCTCCTGGGTATAGCCCATCACGGTGCGGCGGCGGCGGATGCGCTCGCCGACATGGACGTCGATGCGGGCCGCCTGACGCGATCCGTCCAGCCGCTCTTCCTGCATGCCGAACACCTTCCGACCCGTATTCCCAACCCGCGGCGCCTGACCGCACAGTGGACACAGATACGCTGTTGCATGTGCGCGTCAAATCGAATGTGTCGGTTTGTGTCACGATCGCGTGCGTCTTTGGTCACGAACACAGTCGAGGGGGACCGTTCGGCATCGAACTGGTGCATGCCCTTGGCGTCATCGGGGGTGCGGTCTACACGTCGCGGCGGTCCTGTCCGCCGCGCGCGGCCTCGGAGGTTGTCCATGCGGTTCGCACGTTCCGGTCTGCTCGCCGTCGCACTCACCGCCGCGCTGGCGGGATGTGCAGGCTCACGCGAGGCACGCGAGCAGCAGCAGTTCGTCGAGCAGCCCGTCGAAGCGCTCTACAACCAGGCGGCGCGCGCGCTGGATCGCCGGCTCTTCGTCGAGGCGGCCGCCGGCTTCGAGGAAGTCCAGCGCCAGCACCCGTTCTCGGCCTGGGCGCGGCGCGCCATGCTGATGAACGCCTATGCCAACTATTCCATGAACCGCTATGATCAGGCGATCGCGGCGGCCCAGCAATTCCTGGCCTTGCACCCGGGCAATGACAGCGCGCCCTATGCCTATTACCTGATCGCGCTGAGCCATTTCGAGCAGATCCTCGATGTCGGCCGCGACCAGCGCACCACCGAGAACGCGCTGCAGGCGCTGCGCGACGCGGCGAACCGGTTCCCGGACTCGCCCTATGCCGCCGATGCGCGCCTGAAGATCGAGATGGTCTATGACCAGCTGGCCGGCAAGGAGATGGCGGTCGGACGGTTCTATCTGCGCCGCGACCTGCACCTTGCGGCCATCAACCGCTTTCGCAATGTGGTGGTCAACCCGCAGTTCCAGCGCACCACCCACGCCCCCGAGGCCCTGCACCGCCTGGTCGAATCCTATCTCTCAGTGGGCATGACCGAGCAGGCCCAACGGGCCGCTGCGGTCCTTGGGCACAATTTCCCCGGCAGCGACTGGTATCGGCGCACCTATACCCTGATGACGGGCCGCGGGGTCGAGGTGCTGACCGAGGACCAGCAGCGCGAGCGCGGCTGGCTGTCGCAGCTGTTCGGCGGCGCGCGCTGACCACGCCGTCCCGAAGGCCGAAAAGGCCTCACATTGACGGAATCTAGAGAGGTGTGTGCCAACACTCCGGCGTCGTCGGAGCCACCATGCGCCTCAACCACGCCTTGCTTGCCGCCACCTGCGCCGCCGCGTCCAGCCTTGCGGTAGTGTGCGGCCTTGTGGTGGCCGGGTCCTTCACCGACGCGGTGAGCGCGATCGAGCGCGAGCACGCCTCCGAGCAGATGCACCTGGTCCAGCATGCGCTGGATTCCGAGAAGGACGACCTGAACCGCTATGCGCGGGCCTGGGCCACCGGCGAGGTGACCAACCGCTTCATGGAGCGGCCATGGCAGGGTGCGTCCGCCCTGGTCCCCAGCCAGGCGTCGATGATCTCGTCGGACGTCGATGTGCTGCGACTGCACGATACCGATGGCGTGACGCGCCTGTCGATGGAGCGCGACGGGGCGTACGGGGCCGCGGCCTTCCTGCCGCTGGTCCTGCCGCGCGAGGACCGGCGGTGGGCGGCCTCGCTCAACCCTGCGGACCCCAAGATGTTCATGGCGCCGACGGCCGACGGGTTCGCGCTGGTCGCGCTCGAGCCGGTTCGCCGACGGCTCGACGCCGGCGCACACGGTACCTTGGTCGCGGTGCGCCTGCTGGATGCCGAAACGCTGGGGCGTATCCGCGCCCTGACCGGCGTTGCGTTCGAGGTCCGCCCGCTGACCTTCACGCCGGCAGGTTTCGAGGGGCCCCTCGGTCGCGGTGAGGTCCAGACGCTGGCGCTGAGTGCCGACCAGCTGAGCGCATTCGCCTTCCTTGTCGATCCCGACACCCGGGCGCCGCTGGCCCTGCTCGAGCTGACGGCGCCGCGCACCGCCCTGCAGCTGTCGATCTCGGCCATCACCAAGGCGGGGCTGGTCGGCCTGCTGTTCGGGCTGGTCATCGTCGGCGCGACCGTGATGTTCGGGCGCCGCTTCATCCTGCAGCCGCTGGCGAACCTGACGCAGAGTGCCCTGAACGCCGAGCGCGACGGAATCTTCTGCGCGCCGGGCGTGATGCAGCGGCGCGACGAGCTGGGCGAGCTGGGCCGGGCCTTCGAGCGCGCGTGGGACACGCTGCAGGCACGATCGCGACAGCTGGATGCCGCGCGACGGCATGCGGAAAGCGCCAACGAGGCCAAGTCATCCTTCTTGGCCGCCATGAGCCACGAGATCCGCACCCCGCTGAACGGTGTGCTGGGCATGGCGCACGGGCTGCGCGCGACCACGCTGGCACCGCGCCAGGCCGAGATGGTGGATGTCATCGTCGACTCGGGCGAGGCGCTGCTGGCGGTGCTGAACGACATCCTGGACCTGGCCAAGGTCGAGGCGGGCCGCGTCGAGATCGAGTCGATCCCCTTCGATGTCGAGGACCTGGCGATCGGTGCCCAGGCCCTGTTCACCCTGAAGGCCCACCAGAAGAACCTGTCCTTTGCGGTCGAGATCGACCCCAGCGCCCGGCGGTCCTTCCAGGGCGACCCCACCCGCATCCGCCAGGTGCTCTACAACCTGCTGTCGAATGCGGTGAAGTTCACCGAGACGGGCGAGGTGCGTGTGCGGGTGTGGGCCGAGGCGCACGCGAACGGCGCCGCCCGCCTGTTCTGGCAGGTGCGCGATACCGGCATCGGCATGTCGGCCGAAACCCAGTCCAGACTGTTTTCGAAATTCGTCCAGGCCGACAGCTCGACCACCCGCCGCTTTGGCGGTTCGGGGCTGGGGCTGGCGCTGTCACGCGGCCTGGTCGAGCTGATGGACGGGCGCATCACGGTCGAAAGCGCGCCCGGCGAGGGCGCGACCTTCACCTTCAGCGTGGTGGTCGAGCCGTGCGCGGCCGTCCACACCCCCGCGCCCCGGGCCGAGGACCTGACGCCGCTGACCGCCCCGGATGACGGCCCAGGCGAGGGGCTGCGTATCCTCGCCGCCGAGGACAACCCGGTGAACCAGCTGGTGCTGCGCACCCTGCTGGCCCAGATCGGGATCGAGGTCACCATCGTCGACAATGGCCAGCTGGCGGTCGAGGCATGGCAGCAGGGCATGTTCGACCTCGTGTTGATGGACGTGCAGATGCCGGTCTGCGACGGGCCCACCGCCACCCGCGAAATCCGCCGCCTGGAGGCCGAGGGCGGGCTGCACCGCACACCGATCATCGCCCTGACCGCCAATGCCATGGCCCACCAGGTCGAGGCCTATCTGGCCGCCGGCATGGACGGCCATGTCGCCAAGCCGATCCGCCCCGACGAGCTGTTCCGCGAGCTGCTGTCGGCCGCCGCGCGCGGGGGTGCGGTCGAGCACGCCGCCTGACGCAGGGATACGGGCTGACAGGGCGGTGCGGGCCGCGTAGCAGGCGCGCATGATCGATGTCTCGCCGCTGTTCGCCCCCTTCACCCTGAAATCGCTGACCCTGGCCAACCGCGTCGTGATGGCGCCGATGACGCGCCAGAAATCGCCCGGTGGGGTGCCCGGGCCGGATGTCGCCGCCTATTATCGCCGCCGCGCGGCCCATGGCGTGGGGCTGATCGTGACCGAGGGCGTCACGGTGGGCCGTCCGGGCGCCTCGAACGACCCCTCGATTCCCAATATCCATGCTCCCGATGCGCTGGAGGGCTGGCGCAGCGTGGTGGCCGAGGTCCACGCCGCCGGCGGCAGGATCGCCCCGCAGCTGTGGCATGTCGGCATGGTGCGCAAGCCGGGCGAGGGGCCGTCGCCGGACGCGGCGTCGGACGGTCCATCCGGGCTGTCGGGTTCGGGCAAGCCGGTCGGCGCCCCGATGTCCGAGGAGGACATCGCCGACACCGTGGCCGCCTTTGCCCGCGCCGCAGCCGAGTCGGTCGCGCGGGGCTTTGACGCCATCGAGCTGCACGGCGCGCACGGCTATCTGATCGACCAGTTCTTCTGGGAGCGCTCGAACCGGCGCGAGGACCGCTATGGCGGCGACCTGCCCGCCCGCACCCGCTTTGCTGCCGAGATCGTGCGCGCCGTGCGCGCCGCCATTCCCGCCGACACCGTGCTGATCCTGCGTTTTTCGCAGTGGAAACAGCAGGACTATGCCGCGCGCCTGGCCGAGACACCCGAGGCGCTGGGCGCCTTTCTCGCGCCGCTGAAGGACGCGGGCGTCGATGTGTTCCACTGCTCGACCCGGCGCTTCTGGGAGCCCGAATTCCCCGATCTGGATCCGCGGATGAACCTGGCGGGCTGGACCCGGCGCCTGGCGGGTGTGCCGGTCATCACGGTCGGCTCGATCGGGCTGGACAAGGACTTTCTGGGTGCCTTCCGCGGCGAGCGGGCGTCGGCGGCCGAGGGCCTGGCCCGGCTGGGCACGCTGATGGACATGATGGAGCGCGGCGAGGTGGACCTGGCGGCGGTGGGGCGGGCTCTTCTGTCCGATCCCGACTGGGCCGAAAAGGTGCGCGACGGGCGGTTCGCCGAGCTGACCCCCTATGGTCCCGAGCAGCTCGCTGTCCTGACCTGATGGCGTGGCTGCGCAAGAGGTCGCTGTCGCTCGCGGGGCACGCGACCAGCGTTGCGCTGGAACCCGAATTCTGGGCGGTGCTCGAGGCGATGGCCCGCGCGCGCGACCAGTCCCTGGCGGCCCTGGTCAACGACATCGATGCCGCCCGCGCAGGCCGGCCCCTGGCCAGCGCCCTGCGGCTGGCGGCCCTGGCCTTCGTCCGCGGCGAAGGCCGGTGACCCGGCGGCCATGACCACCGCGGTGTTCCTGGCGGTGCTGGTGGCCGCTGCCCTGCACGCCACCTGGAGTGCGGCGATCAAGCGCGACACCGATCCGCACGCGCTGACGATGTCGATGGCGGTGCTGTCGGGCGTGGCGGCCCTGCCCCTGGTGGCGTTCGTGGCGCCCCTGCCGGCCGAGGCCTGGCCATGGATGGCGGCCAGCGTGGCGGTCCATGTGGTCTATCTGCGGGTGATGGCGCAAAGTTATCGCCTGGGGGATCTGGGCCTGGTCTATCCGCTGGCGCGCGGGGTCGCACCGCTGCTGACGGCCATCGGCGGGGCGGTGTTGCTGGCCGAATGGCCCGGCACGGCCGGATGGATCGGCATCCTGATGGTGACGCTGGGGGCGCTGATCCTGACCGTTCCGGCGTGGGCACGCGGCACGGGTGCCGGCCTGCAGACGGCGGTCGGCCTTGCGCTGGCGACCGCCTGCCTGATCTCGATCTATACCCTGATCGACGGCACCGGCACGCGGATCGCGGGGTCGGCGCTCAGCTGGATCGTGTGGCTGAACCTGCTGTGCGGCGCGGCCAACCTGGCGATCGAGGCGGCACGCGGCCCCGGGGGCACACGGCTGGTCCCCATCTTCGCCCGCTGGCGGCTGGGGCTGGCTGGCGGGCTGGTCAGTTCCGCCGCCTATGGCATCGTGCTGTGGGCGACGACCCAGGCGCCGATCGCCATGGTGGCCGCCCTGCGCGAAACCTCGATCGCGTTCGCCCTGGTCATCGCGGTGCTGTTCCTGCGCGAAGGCGCGCACTGGAGCCGGGTCGCCGGCGCCGGCGCCATCGTCGTCGGGGCCGTCGCCCTGCGCCTCGCGTGAAGGGCTATTGGCCCGACCAGTTCGGTGCCCGCTTCTGCGCGAACGCCATCGGTCCCTCGATCAGGTCGGGCGAGCGGAACATGGCCTGGATGCCCGGATAGCGCATCTGGCTGGCATAGGCCGACGCCAGGGTTGGCTCGTCGAGGCCACGCATCACCGCATCCTTCGAGGCACGGATCGAGGCGGGCGAACACTCCAGGATCAGCCCGGCCCAGCGGCGCGCCGCCTCCATCAGCCCACCCGGCGTGGTCACCTCGTTCACAAAGCCCAGCTGCAGGCCCTCGTGGGCCGACACCCGCCGCCCCGTCAGGATCATGCCCATCGCCTGCTTCAGCCCGATCTGGCGCGGCAGCCGGTGCAGCCCGCCGGCCAGCGCCGCAAGGCCCACACGCGGTTCGGGCAGGGCAAAGGTCGCGGTGTCGGATGCCACGATCAGGTCGCAGGCCAGCGCGATCTCGAAGCCGCCGCCCATGGCCACCCCGTTCACCGCCGCGATCACGGGCTTGGTCAGTCCAAAGCGCGCGGTCAGCCCGGCGAACCCGGTGTCCGGCACGCTCATGGCGCCGCCCGAGGCCTGGTATTTCAGATCATTGCCCGCGCTGAACGCGCGCTCGCCCGCGCCGGTCAGGATCGCCACCCAGAGGTCGGGGTCGGCGGCGAAGGCATCGAACACCCCCTCCAGCTCGTGATTGGCCGCAGGATGCAGCGCGTTCATCGCCTCGGGGCGGTCGATGGTGACGGTCAGCACCCGTCCCTCGCGCGCGATCCGGGTGAAGGACAGGCTGGCCTGGTCGAGTGTCGCGTTCATGCTTGTCCCCCTGGAAACAACGGTCGGGCGCCCGCGGGCCGCGGTCTGGCACCGTGATTGCAGCAATTCGCCCCAGAGGGAACCGGGTCGGACCGATCCGGCACACCGCGTCGGGAGCACGAGATGAACGGCATGGACGAACGCGACATCTGGTGGGTGCAGGCCAGGGGCCGCGCCTGGGGGCCTTACCGCCTGCGCCAGCTGCAGGATTTCGTGCGCGAGCGTCGCGTCGTCGATGCCACCCTGATCGGACCGTCGGTAGACGGCCCCTGGCGCCCCGCGGCTGCGCTGTCGGCCCTGCCCTTCACCGGACCCACCGCCGAGCGTGCGCCCGTGCCGGCCACGCCGACCCAGCGCCGGCTGCGCACGTCGGACACGGCGCCGGCCAATGACCGCGAGGGTGCGGATGCGAACATGATGGTGGTGTGCGAGCTGTCGGTCACCGACCCGCGCCAGTTCGAGGCCGCCCTGGCCCTGCTGGGCCGGTTTGCGCCGGTGGCATCGAACACCTGGGTGCTGCGCACCGCGCGTCCGGTTCAGACCGTGCGCACCCAGATGGCGCGTGTGCTGCGCCCGCACGAGCGGATGATCGTGGTGGATGCCACCCATGACCGGCTGGCCTGGTTCAACATCGGGCCCGAGGCGGACGCCATGGTGCGCCAGGTGTGGCACACAGCCAGCCAGGCCCGCGCCTAGGTCATTCGCCCTGGACGGGCTGGGGCGCCAGCGAGCGCCACAGCCGCTGCTGGCCACAGTCCAACCCGGGCTCGGCTTGGCAGAAGCGCGTGGTCCAGATCACGGTGTCGGCGCGCCCGATGAAATTCTCGAACGGCACCAGGCCCATGGTCGGATCGCGGCCATCGCGGGAATTGTCGCGATTGTCGCCCATCATCAGGAACTGGCCGGCGGGAATCCGCGTGGGGCCATAGGTGTCGAGGTCGAAATCGTCGCCGAACTCGTGGATGGTGTGCGCCAGGCCCCCGGGCAGGATCTCGGTCCAGCGCGTGACCTCCTCGACGATGCCGCGATTGTCGCTGCGCGCGATCCGCTCGGGAGCGGTGCGTTCGACCAGTGCGCCATTGATCAGCAGCCGGCCCTCGCGGACCTCGACCAGATCACCCGGCATTCCGGTGAGGCGCTTGATCATCACCCGCCCGTCGCGGGGGTGGACGAACACCACGATATCCCCGCGTTCGGGATCGTTCGAGAACAGGCGCGTCTGCGAGGCCGGCAGCAGCCGCCCGATGTCGAACGGCAGCGAGTGGCGCGAATAGCCATAGGCCCATTTGGACACCGCGATGCGATCACCGACCTGCAGGGTCGGCACCATCGACTCCGACGGGATCATGAAGGCGGCATAGACCACCGTGGTGAAGCCGAACCACAGCGGGAAGGCCCACGCCAGGAATTTCAGCCAGTCCTTGACCTCCGCCATGATGCGCTCGCCCATGGGGGGCTTGGTCGCCTGTTCGGGGGTGCCACTGGTGCCGGTCGTCGTCATGCCCGCCCGCCTAGCAGACACCGCCCACGGCAGAAAGCGCGGCCGCTCAGTTGCACCCCGGCGTCCGCGAAATCCGATTGGCACTCGGAAACGAGTGGGTGGCGTCTACCCATATGAGTAGCGACCCGTCCCAGCTCGCATGGTTTCCTCGCCGAGCCGACAACCGGCCGATCCAGAGGGAACCGAAATGCCCGCACCCATCGTCCAGACCGCCGCCATCAATCTGGGACTGCGACACTTTCCAGCCAGCGTGAGCGCCGAAAGCGGTGCTCAGGTGGTGTCCCTCTCGAATGGTGCGACGATCGTGGCCTTCGCGCCTTTCGCCAATTTCTCGGTGATTGCCGGCCTTTCGATCGGCGCCACCTTTGAATCCACCGCATTCGGTCCGGCCAACCCGGTCAGTATGGTGCCCGGCCCGTTCGACCTGCGCACCGAGTCGACGTCGGGCACCTACCAGACCTCATTCACCGGCTCGGTCAACGCCTGGATCAGCTATAGCACCCCGGTCCCGGGACAGGGCGATGAGCTGGCGGTGGCCAGCATCTCGTTCGGCGATTTCGACCGGGTCCATACGGATCCGCAGGTGCTGACCGTGCCGGGGGATGCGTCCCACCCGGCGATCGGGTTTGCCGAGGACAGCTTGGACTTCGTGGTTTACCTGTGGTCCGAGGCCGGGCCCGGAACGGGTGGCCCGCGCTTTGTCGGCCGCGACGGAACCGTCCAGTCGGCGTCCGGCAACACCTTCAACATCGTCGACGGCTTTGCAGCCGTGACGGACGCGGCCGCCCCCGAAGAAATCCGTCCGGACATCGTCAATCTGATCGGCGGGTTCGACTTTGGAAGCTTTGTGTCGGGCGGCAATCTGATCGGGTTCACGCTGACCCAGGGCGGCACGGCCATCAGCGCGCCGGTGACGCTGGCGACGGGCGTCGAAGTCAGCAGCACGCTGGATGACGCGCCGAACTTTGCCACGATGCAGAATGGCGGGTTTGCGGCCATCTTCACCGCCAACAGCGACCTGCAGGTCCAGCGTTATGATGCGTCGGGTGCGGCGGTCGGTGCCCGCATTGTGCTGACCGGGCTCGAGAGTGCCGCGGACACCGCGACCGCTGGCGCAAACATCACGCCCCAGATCCTCGAACTGCCCGACGGTCGCTTCATGGTCGCGGTCGCAGGCGTCGGCATCTGGGGCCAGATGATCAACGCCGACGGCACGCTGGACGGCGGGCCGTTCCAGATCGCGTCGGCTCCGAACGCCAATTCGGCCAGCGTCGACCTTGCCATCATGTGGGACGGGCGCGTGGCCGTCAGTTACACGATCGACTCGGCCGACGGCGGTGATGCCTTCCTGACGATTCTCGACCCGCGCGAGTCCGGCATCGACCTCGATGGGACCGGCGACAGGGATTACTATGTCGGCTCGCGGTTCGGCGACATCATCGATGGCTTTGGCGGTGACGACACGCTGTTCGGCGGTGCAGGGAACGACACGCTGCGCGGCGGCGATGGCTTTGGCAACCTGCTGGTCGGCGGGGCCGGCGCGGACACGCTGGATGGCCGTGGCGGCAATTCCATCATGAGCTATCAGGACGCCACAGCGGGCGTGTATTACGTGTTCACCGACCTTGGGAACGCGACCGGCGACGCGCGCGGCGACCTGCCGATTGCGATCAACGCGATCTGGGGCTCGGACTTCAACGACGTCATCGGCATCGGCGAGGGCAACAACAGCCTGCGCGGCCTGGGTGGCGACGACTGGCTGTGGGGCCAGGGCGGGGACGACGTGCTCGACGGCGGAACCGGTGGCGACATCCTGTTCGGCGGCGCAGGCAGCGACACCATCAGCTATCAGAATGCCGCGACGGGCATCTATCTGGTGTTCACCGATTTCGGGAACCGCACCGGCGAGTCGATGGGCGACACGCTGATCTCGGTCGAGAACATCAACGGATCGCAGTTCGGCGACATCCTGGGCATCGGCGAGGATGACAACTGCCTGTTCGGCGCCGGCGGTGATGACATCCTCCTGGGTCAGGGCGGCAATGACACGATCGACGGCGGGCAGGGGGACGACGTGCACTGGGGCGGCACGGGCGCGGACCGGTTCCGCTTTTCTGGCGTCGAAGCCTTCTTCGGCGACCGCGACAGCATCGCCGACTTCGAGGACGGTGTGGATCGCGTCGACTTCACCGGGTCGGGCTTCACCTTCTCGAGCTTCACCTTCGCGGCGGTTTCCGGCGGCGTGGAGGCGTCGTACGGCACCAACGGGGCGAAGATCTTCATTGCCGGTGTGACCCTGGGCCAGATCACGGCGGCCGACTTCATCTTCTGACCGGACGCGCCGCCGGAGCCCGCGCTTCCTGGCGCGGTTGTTTCCGCAAGACCGGAGCCCGCGCCTCCGAGCGCGGTTGTTACCGCAAGACCGGGCTTGGAAGCCCGGGCTCCCTCCGAGCGCGGTTGTTACCGCAAGCCCGGGCTCCCTTGCGGGGGCAGCGCGCGGCTTCCTATGTGGCCGAGATGATCGAACGCGTGATCCTCGAGCTGTGCGCCGAGCGGGGGGCCGGCAAGTCCATCTGCCCCACCGAGGCGGCAAAGGCGTGGGACATCGGGAACTGGCGCGCACGCTTGCCGGCCGTGCGGGCCGCGGCGGTGCATCTGGCGCGGCGCGGAGACATCGTCATCACGCGCAAGGGGCGGCCCGTCGACCCCGACCATTTCAAGGGAATCTACCGCCTGTCCCTCTCACCTGCCCCCGCCCGCCCCGACGATGGCGACGCTTGACGCCCTGCTGGCCGAGATCGCGGCCTGCCGCGCCTGCGCGCCCTTCCTGCCGCACGGGCCGCGCCCGGTGGTGCGCATCCACCCCGACGCGCGTATCCTGATCGCAGGCCAGGCGCCGGGCCGGAAAGTGCACGAGACCGGCCTGCCCTGGAACGATGCCAGCGGAGACCGGTTGCGCCAGTGGATGGGCCTCGACCGCGACCAGTTCTATGACCCCCGCAATATCGCCGTCGCGGCGATGGGCTTTTGCTGGCCGGGCACGGTGAATGGCGCCGACCTGCCGCCGCGCCGCGAGTGCGCGCCGCTGTGGCGCAATCGCCTTCTGGCCCATCTGACCGGGGTGCGGCTGACCCTGGTGGTCGGCGCCCATGCCCAGGCCTGGCACCTGGGGGCCGATGCGCGTCGCGCCGGCATGACCCGCCTGGTCGAGCGTTTCGCCCGTGAAGGGTCTGCCCGCACCGCGGCCGTCATCCCCTTGCCCCATCCGTCCTGGCGCAATACCGCTTGGCTGAGGCGCCACCCATGGTTCGAGACGGATCTGCTGCCGCTGCTGCGGTCTCGCGTGCAAGAGGCGCTGTCATGAGCGCGGCCATCGTCGCGACGGGCATGGTGATGGGACCGGGGTGTGCCCCGATGCAGCAGCAGGTGCAGCCCACGCCCGCAGGCTTTGCCGGACCGGGCCTGACGGGTTCGGCCCTGATCGCCCGGGACGGCACCGCCCTGCCGATGCGCTCGTGGGTGCCCGCGGGCGAACGCGAGGCGGTCATTCTGGCGCTGCACGGCATGAACGACCATGCCGGCGCGTTCGAGATGATGGGCCCCTGGTTCGCCGAGCGCGGCATCGCCGTGCATGCCTTCGACCAGCGCGGCTTTGGCGGTGCGCCCCAGCGCGGCCTGTGGGGCGGCGAGGCGCTGATGGCGGACGACCTGCGGGTCGCCACCGCATTGCTGCGCGCGCGTCATCCCGGGCGCACGCTGGTGGTGCTGGGCGATTCGATGGGCGCGGCGGTGGCGATGACCGCCTTCGGCAGCGCCGATCCGCCCGATGCTGACCGGCTGGTGCTGGTGGCGGCCGCCGTCTGGGGCTGGTCGACGATGAATCCGCTCTATGCCGCCACGCTGCGGGCAGGGGCCCGGACCTTTCCGGGCCGCACCTTCAGCCGCCCGCGCGGCCTGCGCATCCAGGCATCGGACAATCTGGACATGCTCGAGCGGCTGGGTCGCGACCCGCTGATGATCTTCCAGACCCGCGTGGACGCCATGTATGGCCTTGTCGACCTGATGGAGCGTGCGGCCCGCTCGGGCCCCGCCATCGCCGTTCCGACGCTGTATCAGGTGGGCTTGCGCGACCAGATCGTGCCCCTGTCCTCGGCCCGGGCGGCCGTCGCCCGCCTGCCCGAGGGCGCGCGGTCGGTCGCCTATCCCGAGGGCTGGCACATGCTGCTGCGCGATCTGGGGCGCGAGACCGTCTATCGCGACATCGAGGCTTTCGTGCGTGCGCCCGACGCACCGCTGCCGTCGGGCCTGCCGGGGCTCGCGAAGCCTTAACCCGCCCATGTTAGGTTCGGGGCCGTATCGAGGTTTCCCCGCATCATCGTTCCACCCATGCGCCTTCCCGCCCTCAAGCTTCCGGCCCTGCCCGCCGACCGGCGTGCACGCGCGTTCGCGGTTGCGCGCCTGAAGGCGTGGTGGGACGGGACCGAGGTGGACACGGAGGCGGTCGAGACGCGCCTGGCCCTGGCCGAAGCCGAGGAAATCTGTGACGCCGACCCCGCGGCCGAGGATCCGCGGCTGATCGCGCTCCAGACCCTTTGGGGCGAAGGCGCGCTGGAACCGGTGACCGATACCGACGCGACCCTGCTCGCGGGGCTGTCCGCCAGCGACGCGGCGCGCCTGGTGGTGGTGGGCGGGGGGCTGGGCCCGCGTCTGCTCGCCTTGGCCGACGCCTGGCCCGGACGGATCGAGGCGCTGGAATGGCGCCCCCCCGTGGCCGAATCCGCCCGCCTTCGCGTCGCGCGCGCCGGCAGGACGGCGCGGATCGCGGTGACGCCCGCGGACCTCGACCTTCTGTCCATCGCCGACGGCGCGGCAGGCTTTGCCCTGCTCGATGACGGCGCCTGGTGCGACAATCTCCAGCGCCTGATCCATCAGGCAGCGCGCTCGGTGACGCCAGGCGGCCCGATCGTCCTGACCGCATGGACCAGCGTGGACGGCGCGCCGGCCGCCGAGGCGTTCGCTTCGGCTTTCGTCGAGCCGCACCTGCGCGCGACCGCCGAGATCGAGAAGATGCTGGCTACCGCGGGCGTCGCCGATGTGACCGTGTCCGACCGAACGACCGAAACGGCCGCCGCCGCGCGCGAGGCCCTGGGCGGCGCGGCCGAGCGCCTTTCCGCCATGGCGGGCGAGCCAGGGCCGGGCGCTGCCGTGCTTCGCGAGGCTGCCTGGGAGGTGGCCAGCTGGCAGGCGCGCCTGCGCCTGATGGCGGCGGGCGCCCTGCTGCGCGTCACATTCTCGGGAAGCGCGCCGGCATGAGCGGCCTTTCGGACACCGCCGGCGCGATTCTGCTTGCCAACACCCGTCCTGCGGGTGCTGACTTCGGGCCGTGCCCCCGCGGGGGCCGCTGAAGGAGGCGAGCATGTTGATCTCTGCGATCCTGCGCGAAAAGGGCCATGCGGTGCATACCTGTGCGCCCGACGAAACCGTCACCGCATTCGCCGAACGGCTCGAGCGCATGCGCGTGGGGGCCCTGGTGGTCGCCGGGGCCGATGGCGCCCTCGTCGGGGTGGCCTCCGAGCGCGACGTGGTGCGGCAGATCGCGCGCGACGGCGCGGCAGCGCTTGCGATGACGGTGGGGGACATCATGACGCGGGACGTGATCACGGTGTCGCCGGCCGAAACGCTCGACGCCGCCCTCGGCCGCATGACCGACCGGCGAATCCGGCACTTGCCGGTGGTCGAGGATGGCCGCCTGGTGGGCCTCGTCTCGATCGGCGACCTGGTCAAGGCGCGCATCGATGCGGCCATCCGCGAGGCGGCCGCCCTGCGCGACTACATCGCGGCCGGCTGAGCCGGGCGTGCCGGGGCACCCCGGCGGCGCGGCGCCCCGGCCGCCCTTGATCGGCCGAATCCAGCCCCCACATGGGTCGGGCAGCGGCCATAAGGGGGCAACTGCAGGTCGACCGCAGATCGCTGTTGACCCAGTCTCGGTGCCCCCATAGAAGCCGCGCTTCAGCCGGGGCGGCGGGGGGCGAGAGCCTCCAGGGCCGCCGGGCTCCTCCACAGTCTGGGTCCGGTTCGCCGGGAACGTTCTGCAGAAGAGCTGACGAAAAGCGGTTGACCGATAAAACGGATCGCCTTAGAAAGTTCGCCTTCCGCGAAACGCCCCCTGGGGCCGAAACGGTGAGGCGCCGCAGCCGCGGTGGCCCGGTCTTTGACATCGTTGGTAGAGAAAGAGAAGCGCAGGCGGCGATGACCTGTGCCGGTGGCGGTCCGCAAGGATCGTGCATCGGTCGAGTCGACGTCAGGATGCGTTTTTCTTGACAGCTTGTTCGTCGGGTCTTCGGACCTGGTGGACAGGCGTCCGTCAATTGAATGCAGATGCTTTAACCAGCAGGGGGTGTTTTCCCACCCCCGGACGTCGGATCGAAACTCATCTTGAGAGTTTGATTCTGGCTCAGAACGAACGCTGGCGGCAGGCTTAACACATGCAAGTCGAACGCCCCGCAAGGGGAGTGGCAGACGGGTGAGTAACGCGTGGGAACGTGCCC
>DBAV01000255.1:0-134 GCA_002291875.1 Hyphomonadaceae bacterium UBA1001 | reverse complement strand
AGTAACGCGTGGGAACGTGCCCCAAGGTACGGAACAACACCGGGAAACTGGTGCTAATACCGTATGTGACCGAGAGGTGAAAGATTTATCGCCTTGGGATCGGCCCGCGTCTGATTAGGTAGTTGGTGGGGTAA
>DBAV01000066.1 GCA_002291875.1 Hyphomonadaceae bacterium UBA1001 | reverse complement strand
GGCCGTGCGGAAACAACCGCGCCTGGAAGCGCGGGTTCCGGCGGGCCCGGCGGCCCGCGGTCCGGCTCAGCCGGTCACGAACGCCCGGTAGGGCGCGACGAAGCCCTGGGCGGCGGTTTCCAGCAGGCGCGCGCCCTGCTCGGCCGTCACTTGCGAGGGATCCGATCCGATCCGGCCGTCGGGATAGCGCCGGCGATAGTCCTCGGCGTCGTGAATGCCCGAATAGGCCGGCGCGCGGCGTGGCTCGAGCGGGCGGGCGACGGCGGCACGTTCGGGAAACAGGTGATAGGTCATTGCCACTTCGGAACAGGTGGCGTGCTGGCCCTCGTCCTGACCATAAAGCTCGGCCGCGAGGGCCGTGACGGCCGGAGCCTCCCACCAGTTCACCATCTGGCACAGCGTGCCGGCGGTGTTGGAGGCCGCCCCCAGCGAGCGTTCGGCATAAATCTCGGCAAAGGCGGCGTTGACGGTGGCGATGTTGCCGCCATGCCCGTTGACGAACCAGATCCGGGTGAAACCATGCCGGGTCAGGCTTTCGACCACGTCGCGCACCACCGCCGTCAGGGTCGAGGGGCGCAGGGTGATGGTGCCGGCAAACCCCATGTGATGCTGGGCCTGTCCGATGGCGATGGGCGGGGTGACATAGGCGCCCGTCAGTTCGCCCAGGCGGCGCGCCACCGCGTCGGCGCACAGATAGTCGGTGCCGATCAGGCCCGTCGGCCCGTGCTGCTCGGTCGAGCCGATCGGCACGATGATGTCGGTGCGGTCACGCAGATAGGCCTCGACTTCGGGCCAGAGGGCGGTGGCGAGCAGCATGGCGGTCTCCGTTGCTTACATGCGGTCGGGCACGTCGATGCCCAGCAGGTCCAGCGCACGCTCGAGCTGGGCCAGGGTGGCCGTGGCCAGGGTCAGCCGCCCCTCCCGCACGGCCGCGTCGGGTTCGGGCAGGATCGGACAGGCGGCGTAGAAGCCCGAAAACGCGCTGGCCAGGCCATAGGCGTGCTCGGCCATGATGTGGGGCGCGCGCTGGTCACACGCGGCCATCAGCGCGCGCGAGAAGCCATCGAGCGCCAGCACCAGCGCCCGCTCGGCCTCGTGGGCGATCACCGGGGGACCGGCGGCGTGGCCCGCCTCGGCCGCCTTGCGCAGGATCGAGCGGATGCGCACCGCCGCATAGAGCAGATAGGGCCCGGTCTTGCCCTCGAACGCCAGGAAGCGGTCGAGGTCGAACACATAGCTGGTGCCGCGAAAGTTCTGCAGGTCGGCGAATTTCAGCGCCGCAATGCCGACGCGGTGCGCGATCGTGGCGCGTTCGGCTTGTGGCAGGTCGGCGGCCATGCCGGCCTCGTCCAGCTTGGTGCGCGCGCGCTCGCGCACCATGTCGATCAGGTCGGCCAGCTTCAGCACGCCCCCCTCGCGCGTCTTGAAGGGCTTGCCGTCCTTGCCGTTCATGGTGCCAAAGCCGATGTGTTCCAGTCCGGCACGCGCGAAATAGCCCGCCCGGTCGGCGGCGCGGAAGACCTGCTCGAAATGGTCGGCCTGGCGCTGGTCGACGCAGTACAGCATCAGATCGGGCGCCAACGAGCGCACCCGGTCTAGAATGGTGGCCAGATCGGTCGTGCCATACATTGCCGAGCCCTCGGACGAGACCACCAGCAAGGGCGGCACGTCCGGCCCCTCGCTGCCGTCCTTCTTGGGCACCATGCGGTCGTGCACGAACACCACGCGGGCGCCAGCGTCGTCGACCAGCAGCCCGCGCGCCTCGAGGTCGGCCACCATGCCGGCGATCAGCGGGTCGGCGTCGCTCTCGCCCTTCCAGAAATCGAAGGTGACGCCCAGATTGGCGAACTCGCGTTCCAGGGCGGTGCGGCTGACGGCGACGAAGTGCCGCCAGAGGGCGCGATGGCCCGGCCGGCCGTCCTGAAGCGCGCGGGTGGCGCGCCGGGCCCGCTCGCGCAGGCCCTCCTCGGACTTGCCGCGCGCCGAATAGACCGGATAGAGCCGCTCGAGGTCGGCCAGGGTGACCGGCGGGGTGTCGGGAAACGGCCCCTGGTGGGCGTCGTCGAAATACGGCAGGTGCGGTTGTTCGTCGGCCACCGCCACGATCAGCAGCCCCATCTGATAGCCCCAGTCGCCGAAGTGCGCGTCGCCCCACACCGTGTGCCCGGCAAAGCGCAGCATCCGCTTGAGGCTGTCGCCGATGATGGTCGAGCGCAGGTGGCCGACATGCATGGGCTTGGCCACGTTCGGGCCGGCATAGTCGATCACCACCCGCAGCGGTTGCGACGCAAGGCCCGCCCCGGCCCGCGGATCGGCGGCGATGGCGGCGGCACGCCCCGCCAGCGCGCCATGCGTGGGCACCAGATTGATGAAGCCCGGCCCCGCCACCTCGACCGACGCCAGCAGGTCCGGCGGCGCGTGGGTGCGCACATGGGCAGCGACCGCCTCGGCCAGGTCGCGCGGGGGGCGGCCGGCCGACCGGGCGGCGGGCATGGCGCCATTGCACTGGAAGTCGCCATTGCCGGCGCGATCGGACCGGCGCACCGCCCCATGCCCGGAATCCAGCCCCAGAGCGGCAAAGGCGGCCGAACACAGTGTGGTCAACTGGCGTGCGAGATCGTCCATGGTCACGTCCTGCGGCGGGGGCGGGCGGGGGCGGCACGCGGGCCGTCGTCCGGCGCGCCGCGCCGTCCTTTGGTTGAGGGTGTCAGTCGGGCCTGCGGGCTTCGGGGTGGTCCATCGCCCACAGCACGAAGGCGAACTCGTAGGCGAGCTCTTTCAGCCGGTCGAACCGGCCTGACGCGCCGCCATGGCCCGCCTCCATGTTGGTCTTCAGCACGAACGGGCCGGCATGGGGGTTGAGGTGGCGCAGGCGCGCGATCCACTTGGCAGGCTCCCAATAGGTGACGCGCGGATCGGTCAGGCCCGCCGTCGCCAGGATCGGCGGATAGGGCGCGTCCTCGCGGACATTGTCATAGGGCGACCAGGCCAGGATGGCATCATGGGCGGGCGCACTCTCGAGCGGATTTCCCCATTCGGGCCATTCCGGCGGGGTCAGCGGCAGCGCGCTGTCGGACATGGTGTTCAGGACGTCCACAAACGGCACGGCCGCGACCACCGCGCCGAACAGTTCGGGGGCGATGTTGACGGACGCGCCGACCAGCAGGCCACCGGCCGAGCCGCCCTGGATCACGATGCGGCGCTCGCGCGCCCAGCCCCGGCGCACCAGGTCCCGCGCCACCGCCACCAGGTCCAGGAAGGTGTTGGCCTTGCTGTCCAGCTTGCCGTCCAGATACCATTGATACCCGCGCTCCATGCCACCGCGCACATGGCCGATGACGTGGATGAAGCCACGGTCCACCAGCGACAGCCGCGTCGAGCGAAAGTCCGCCGGTGTCGAAAGCCCATAGGAACCATAGCCGTACAGCAGCACCGGCGCGGTGCCGTCCAGCGGCGTGGACCGGTGGCGCAGCAGGGTGACCGGCACCTTCACGCCGTCGTGCGAGGGCGCCTCGATGCGCAGGACCTCATAGGCCGAAGGGTCGTGGCCGGACGGGATTTCCTGCACCTTGCGCACCACGCGGGTGCGGGTGACCATGTCATAGTCGAAGGTGGTCGTCGGGGTGGACGGCGAATTGTAGGAAAAGCGCAGGGTGGTGGTGTCGAACTCGAACCCGCCCGAGGCGCCCAGCGCATAGGCCTGCTCGTCCTGCGCGATGGTGTGCTCCTCGCTGTCCTCCAGGCGCCTGATCGTCAGCACCGGCAGGGCGTCGCGCATCTCCTGGCGGACCAGAAAGCCCCTGAACCCGATCAGGGCCTCGACCAGCGTGCCCGGGCGGTGGGGAATGCAGGGCCGCCAGTTCTGACGTCGCGGGTCGGCGACAGGGGCCTGCATGATCTGAAAGTCCACAGCACCATCCTGGTTGGTGCGGATGAAGAAGCGATCTCCGGCGCGGGTCAGGTCGTATTCGTGCCCCTCCTCGCGCTGCGACACCAGCAGCGGCGGCGCATCGGGGCGGTCCGCGGGGATCAGCCAGACCTCGGACGTGGTGTGCCCGCCCGTCGAGAGCACGATGTGCCCGCCGTCATCGGTCTTGCCGACACTGAGGAAGAACCCCGGGTCGGGCTCGGCATAGACCTCGATGTCGACGCCGCCGGTGCCGACCGTGCGCCGCAGCACCCGGGTCGGGCGGCCATTCTCGTCGCGGAAGTTCCAGAACAGCGTGCGCGAGTCCGCGGCCCAGGCCAGGCTGCCGGCCGCGCTCTCGATGATGTCGTCCAACACCGCGCCCGTGGTCAGGTCCTTGATGCGGATGGTGTTGTATTCGCTGCCCGCATCGTCCACCGCCCAGGCCAGCAGCCGGTGATCGGGCGAGTGCGCGGCACCGCCCAGCGACCAGAAGACCCGGTCGCGGGCCTCCTCGTCCCCGTCGAGCAGGATCTGTTCGTCGCCCAGCGTCAGGTCGGCGGTGCGCGCGATGATCGGACGGCGGCACAGGATGGGGTGCTGGCCGCCCTCGCGAAACCGGGTGTAGTAGGCAAAGGCCCCGTCGGGCAGCGGCGGGGTGGAATCGTCCTCGCGGATACGCCCGCGCATTTCGGCGAACAGGTGGTCCTGCAGCGCGTCGGTGTGGCCCAGCAGCGCGCGCGCATGGGCGTTCTCGGCCTCCAGGTGCTCGCGGATGTCGGCGCGCAGCAAGGACGGGTCGCGCAGCACCTCCTGCCAGGCGTCGTCCTTCATCCACCGGAAATCGTCGGTCCGCGTCCGCCCGACCTGGGTGATGCTGACGGGACGGCGACTCGCGCGCGGCGGATCCATGCTGGGCGTGCGGGTCATGCAATCTCCGGCGGGCGGGGGTTGGTGCCCCGGTTAGTCGCTCCGCTTGGCCTGCGCCAGTGGGCAGGCGGTGCGCGCCGTTCGCATTTCAGTGCGGTCCGCTGTCGAGGTCGGGGTCCCGCTCCTGGAGCAGCCGGGGCAGGTCGCGGCGGCCATGCAGCACCCTGACGACCAGGATGTGATCGGTGCGCAGTTCGTAGACCACGATATAGGGCCGCACCACCAGACGCCTCAGACCGGGGCCGAAGTGATCGCTTGCAGGGCCGATCAGCGGATTGTCCGCCAACAGGTCGAAGGCGGCTTCAAAACGCGCGATGTATTGGGACGCTACGCGCGCGCCCGCCTGCTCGGCCAGCATTTGCGTGATCGCTTCGAGGTCTTGCGTGGCCTGTCGCGAAAGGCGCACCGGCATGCTGCTCAAGAGCTTGAGTATTTCATCCGAAGCTCGGACAGCACTTCCGGTGCAGCCCTGCTTCCAGGTTGGGATCGCGCCTCATCAAGCGCGGCTCGAAAGGTGTCGAGGTCGCGATGGTCGCGGACCAGTCCGGCCACCGCCGCCTCCGGCGTGTCGGCGCGGCCGGCCTCGACCTGCGCGACGGCCCAGGCGTGAACGTCGTCGGGGATGACATAGTTGGTCATGCACGCACACTACCAGCACACGGGCGGGATTTCCACCACCGCGCGCGCTCAGCGGCGCATCCACCAGCCCGCCGCCACCGCCGCCAGACCCATCAGGCCCGAGAACAGGGCGAAGGGCATCACCGCCGCACGGTCCAGCGGCGGGCTGTGCATTTCGGGCGGCACCAGCAGCATCAGCGCGATCATGCCCACCAGCAGCAGGCCCGACAGCAGCAGGGCCCAGCCCAGCAGGCGCTGGAGGAAGGGGGCGGGG
>DBAV01000246.1 GCA_002291875.1 Hyphomonadaceae bacterium UBA1001 | reverse complement strand
GCGGGGTGCCGCGCGCGCGCCGGGCGATCTCGGCCGCCCCGTCCGGCGTGATCTCCGCGCCCAGCTTGCCGGCCGCGCGGGTGACGATGAAGGCCAGCTCGTCGGTGGTGTAGAATTCCAGCCGCACCGGGATGCCAAAGCGGTCGCGTAGCGGATTGGACAGTAGGCCCTGACGGGTGGTGGCGCCGACCAGGGTAAAGGGCGCCAGGTCGATGCGGATCGACCGCGCCGCCGGCCCCTCACCGATGATCAGGTCCAGCGCGTAGTCCTCCATCGCCGGATAGAGGATCTCCTCGACCTGCGCGTTCAGGCGGTGGATTTCGTCGATGAACAGCACGTCGCGCGGCTGAAGGTTGGTCACGAGGGCCGCCAGGTCCCCTGCGCGCGCGATCACCGGCCCCGAGGTGGCCTTGAACCCCACCCCCAGCTCGCGCGCGACGATCTGGGCGATGGTGGTCTTTCCCAGGCCCGGTGGGCCATGCAGCAGCACATGGTCCAGCGCGTCGCCGCGGGCGCGGCTGGCCTCGACGAAAATCCGCAAATTGGCGCGCGCTGCCTGCTGGCCCACGAACTCGTCGAAACTCGAGGGCCGCAGCGCCCGGTCCAGTGGGTCGCCCGGCAGCGAGAGCGCCGTCACCAGCCGCTCGCCGCCCGCCTCGTCGCGCGGTTCAGCCGGCATGGCCGCGCCCGTGTGGTCGATGCCTGCGCGCGCTCATCGCCCCAGTTCCTTGAGGGCCGCACGGACCAGCTCGGCCACCGCGGGGTCGGTGGGGAAGGTGCGATAGGCTGCCGAGACCGCCCGCAGCGCCTCGGCCTGGGGATAGCCCAGATTGACCAGCGCCGAGATCGCCTCGTTGCGCCGGCCCATGTCGCCCAGCCCCTCCTGGCGGGCGCGGTCGGTGGTGTCGCCGCCCCAGACCGGGGCGGTGAAGGCGCCCGGCCCGCCCGACAGCAGTCCCCGTGGCGGCGGCTTGCCCTTCAGCTCCTGGACAATCCGGGTGGCCAGCTTTGGCCCGACCCCGTTCGCGCGTGCCACCGACACATGGTCCTGCAGCGCAATGGCATCCATCAGCGCGCCCGGTGGCAGCACGTCCAGCACCGCGAGCGCCACCTTGGCGCCAACGCCCGGCACGCTCTGCAGGCTGGCGAACCAGGCGCGCTCATCATCGGTCAGAAAGCCGAACAGCCGGATGGCGTCCTCGCGGACGTGGGTTTCCACCCAGATGGTGACGGCGTCCTCGGGCTGGAGGCGCGACAGGGTACGTCCGCCCGCCTCGACCAAATAGCCCACACCACTGACGTCGATCAGGGCCGAAGTCTCGCCGACGCCGGCCACGATGCCCCGAAGCAGTCCGATCATGTCCCCCGCCTAGAGTGCGCCGACCATGGCGTCCAGACGCGCGCCGCCACCGAGGATTGATCGCTGCAGAGAAACGATCCCTTTCGGCGCACCCGGCTGGCCGTTGGGCGTGACGGCCCTAGATGGCGCGGACCGGCGCACTGGCGCCAGCCCTTCAGGAGCCCCCCATGACCCGTGTCCTCGTCCTCTATCACTCGTCCTATGGCCATGTCGAAACCCTGGCCACGGCCGTGGCCGAGGGCGCGCGCAGCGTCGAGGGCACCGAGGTCGTGGTCAAGCGCGTGCCCGAAACGATGTCCGAGGACGCCCGCCGCGGCGCCGGCATGAAGGTCGACCAGACCGCCCCGGTGGCCACGGTGGACGAACTGCCCTCGTATGATGCCATCCTGTTCGGCACCCCGACGCGCTTTGGCAACATGTCGGGCCAGATGCGCACCTTCCTCGACCAGACCGGGGGCCTGTGGTTCACCGGCAAGCTGGTGGGCAAGGTCGGTTCGGTGTTCGTTTCGACCGCCACCGGCGGAGGCAATGAGTCCACCGCGCTGACCTTCATGCCGACCCTGCTGCACCATGGCATGGTGGTGGTGGGCGTGCCCTATGCCATCCCCGAAATGACCGACATCACCGAAGTTCGCGGCGGCTCGCCCTATGGCGCGGGCACGCTGGCCGGCCCGGACGGTTCGCGCCAGCCGACGCCCAAGGAACTGGCCGTTGCCCGGTTCCAGGGCGCCCATGTGGCCGGCGTGGCGAAACGGCTGAAGGGCTGAGCGGTCGCCTAACAACCACTGTCATCCCGGCCAAGCGAAGCGCGAGCCGGGGCCCATCCACCGAGCTTAGGGGATCGGTCCCGGGTCCGATGCTGGCGCACCGGCCCGGGATGACGGCGCGTTGTTTTGTAAAGTCTACAACCAACCGGCCCACGATAACGGCTGAAAGCGCGAGCGGGGGGGTGTGCCTGGGGTGTCAGCCCAACCGCGGGCCCCAGTGGGCGCCGGTGATCGCGACGGCCAGCGCATCGGCGGCGTCGGCGGTGACCGTGCCCGCCCCGGGCAGCAGGCGCTGGACCATGAAGGCGATCTGGCCCTTGTCGGCGCGGCCCGAACCGGCGACCGACTTCTTCACCGTGGCCGGTGCGTATTCCATGACTGACAGGCCCGCGGCCGCGCATGCGACCACGGTGGCAGCGCGCGCATGGCCCAGATGCAGGGCCGAACGGGCATTGTCGTTGACATAGGTTTCCTCGATCGCCGCGCGCACGGGCGCGTGTTCGGCGATCACCGCGGCGATCCCCTGGTGCAGCGCCAGCAGGCGCCGTTCCAGCGCTTCACGCGTGTCGGGCCGGATCACCCCGTGCGCCACATGCACCAGCCGCACCCCGTCCGAGGCGACCACACCCCAGCCGCAGCGCACCAGACCCGGATCGATGCCCAAAAGGCGCACGCTCATGGTTCGTCCTCGCGGGTGTTCTCGGCGATCAGCTGCACAAGCAGGGTCCGCGCCTCCCACTTGCGGTCCCGCCGCACCTGCAGGCGCACGCCCATCACCGAGAGCGGCCCCCCGCCAATGCTCATGCTGGAAAGGTCATCCAGCAGGCGCGTCTCGAACCCGTGGGCGTCCAGCGCGGCGCGCGCGCCATAGGCCTCGGGCAGCGAGAAGAAGGTGTCGAGTGTCTCCCAGGGCGCCTCGGAAGCGTCGCGATCGGTCATCCCTGCTCCTTGCGCCACGGCGCGTGCGCGCCCAGTGCCTCGACCTCGCCCTCGACCGCAGCGCGCTCGCGTTCGAGATAGGCCTCGACCGCCGCCGCCAGCCCGGGATGGGCAATCCAGTGTGCCGAGCGGGTCTGCACGGGATCATAACCGCGCGCCAGCTTGTGCCCACCCTGCGCACCCGCCTCGACCCGTGCCAGGCCACGCTCGATGGCAAAATCGATGGCCTGATAATAGCACAGCTCGAAATGCAGGAAGGGCCTGTCCTCCAGCCGTCCCCAATACCGGCCCCAGAGCGCGTCCGAGCCGATCAGGTTCAGTGCGCCCGCAATCGGCCGCCCTGCCTCGAACGCCATCACCAGCAGGCAGTGTTCGGCCATGCGCTCGTGCAGGCGGGCGAACATGGCCCGGTTCAGATAGGGGCTGCCCCATTTGCGGTCCCCGCTGTCCATGTAGAAGGCGAAGAAGGCGTCCCAGTGGGCCGGTGTCAGTGCGGCCCCGGTCAGCCGCCGGATGTCGAGGCCCGCCTGCGCGCGCGCGCGCTCCTTCCTGAGGTTCTTGCGCCGGTCCGACGACATCGCCGCCAGAACCTCGTCGAACGATCCATACCCCCGGTTGGTCCAGTGGAACTGGATGTCCGTGCGGCCCATCATTCCCTCGTCCAGCGCCCGCTGCCAGGCGGGTGCCTCCATGAAGGTCAGGTGCAGCGACGACGCACCGATGTTCAGCGCCAGCTGGCGTGCCGCCGCCAGCAGCGCGCGCTCGAGCGCGGGCGCGTCGGCGCGATGGTCGGGGTCGGTCAACAGGCGGCGGCCGGTCACCGGGGTGAACGGCACCGCACACTGCAGTTTCGGGTAATAGCGGCCCCCCGCCCGTTCGATGGCATCGGCCCAGGCGTGGTCGAACACGAACTCGCCGCGCGAGTGGGTCTTCAGATACAGCGGCATGGCTGCGCGCAACACGCCAGCGCGGTCGTGAAGGGTGATCGGCACCGGGGTCCAGCCCGCGCCGGGCCCGACACAACCCGTGGCCTCGAGCGATTCGAGAAAATCCCAGCTGAGGAAGGGATCAAAGGGTTCACCCGGCGGGTTGGCCAGACGGTCCCATGCCGCGCGCCCGATCCGGCCGATCCCGTCGACGGTGGTTGCCTCGAGGCCATGCAGGCTGTCGCTGCCGTCCATGCCTGTCTCCTCACCCCCTCGCCCGAATGACGCAAGCAGAACGAGCCCGGGCTTCCAAGCCCGGCGGTGCGGAAACTGCCGCGCCTGGCGGGGCGGGCTGTGGCGGGGCGGGCGCGGAGGCCCGCGCTCCGGGGCGAGGCACGATTTGCGGTGGACACGGGCGGGGCGAGGTGGCATTGGCAGAGCATCATCAGCTCACGGACCCGGGAGGTCGCATCAGCATGACGAACGCCTGACAGGCGCGGCGCCCCCGATCGCCGCCCGACTTGCCGGCTCCTGACGGGGGCCCGTGCGCCCCGGTCGGCTGATCCGCACCCGTCCCTGTCAGTTCTTTCGGAGGTCCGGGCCCAGTCCGGGCGACCCATGCATGAGCGAACCTCGACACCCCGACGCGACGGCCACCACGGCGCCGTCCGCACCGGTCCATCCGCATCCGGTCGAAACGACGCCCCGCGCGCAGCCCACGACTGCCTTGCCCACGCCTGCCTTGCCCACGCCCACTCCGGTCACGGCATCCGCGGACGACGACGAGGACGGCGCACCGCGCAAGCGGGCACTCAGCAATCTGGACGTGCTGCGGTTCCTGTGGGGAATCTGGATGGCCCGGCCGGGGCTTCTGGCGGGCAGCGCCGGCTTTGTCCTGCTGTCGGTGGCGGCCGACCTTGCCGTGCCGCTGGCGGCGGGAGCGCTGGCCAGTGCTGTGTCGCGGGCACCCGATGCCGCATCCTCGGCCGCGGCCCAGCAGGCCCTGATCGCCTTCCTGATGCTGTCAGCGGCGGTGTTCATCTGCCGCAATGTCGGCGCGCGGTTCTGGAACCATCTGGCTTCGGGCAACATGGCCGATCTGGTCCAGCGCGGGTTTGCGCGGGTGCAGACCTTCTCGTCGGACTGGCATGCCAACACCTTTGCGGGCTCGACCGTGCGCAAGATCACGCGCGGCATGTGGGCCTATGACACGCTGTCGGACGTGTTCCTGTGGGGGCTGGGGCCGTCGGTGCTGGTGCTGGTGGGCATGACGGTGCTGATCGCGCTGCAATGGCCTCTGGCGGGCCTCTGGGTCGGCTTGATGATCGCGGCCTTCGTGGCGGCGAACCTGGCGCTTTCGCGGTTCTACATCCGCCCCGCCAACCGCATCTCCCAGCGCCTCGATTCGCGCATGACCGGGGCCCTGGCCGATGCGATCGGCAACAATCCGGCGGTGAAGTCGTTCGGGGCCGAGGCGCGCGAACAGGTCCGCTTTGGCTCGGTCGCCCAGCGCTGGCGCCGGATGGCCTTGCTGACCTGGAACCGGTTCTCGAACGCATGGTCGGTCCAGATCGCCCTTCTGATCGCCCTGCAGATCGGCTTCATGACGGTCATCATCGACCTCTGGCGGTCGGGCCAGGCCGACGCGGGCGCGGTGACGTTTGCGGTGTCGTCCTTCCTGATCATGTCGGGGCATCTGCGCCAGTTCGGCGAGCACGTGCAGCAGTTGCAGCGCGGCATCGACGAGCTCGAGGACCTGGTGGTGTTCGAGCGCACCGCCCCGCAGGTGGCCGACCCGGCCCAGCCCGTCCGCGCCGCGCGCGCCGACGGCGAGATCGTCTTTGACAGGGTGGATTTCGGCTATCCGGGCCAGCAGGGGCGCCTGCTCTACCAGGGGTTCTCGATCCGCATCGCGCCGGGCGAGCGGGTGGCGCTGGTGGGGGCGACGGGGTCGGGCAAGTCCACCTTCGTCAAGTTGCTGCAGAGGCTGCACGATGTCGACGGCGGGTCGATCCGCATTGACGGCACGGACGTGCGGGCGGTGCCGCAGGCCCTGCTGCGCGCAGGCATTGCGGTGGTGCCCCAGGATCCGGCGCTGTTCCACCGGTCGATTGCCGACAACATCGCCTATGCCCGCCCCGGCGTGTCGCGCGCCGCGATCGAGGACGCCGCCCGCCGGGCCCGCGCGCACGATTTCATCGCGCGCCTGCCGCGGGGCTATGCCACCCTGGTCGGCGAACGCGGGGTCAAGCTCTCGGGCGGCGAGCGCCAGCGTGTGGCCCTGGCGCGGGCCTTCGTGGCCGACGCGCCGATCCTGGTGCTGGACGAGGCCACGTCCTCGCTCGACAACGAGACCGAGGCCGAGGTCCAGGCCGCCATGCGCGAGCTGATGGCCGGGCGCACCACCATCGTGATCGCCCACCGGCTCTCGACCATCCGCGACGCCGACCGCATCCTGGTGTTCGACCAGGGCCGCATCGTCGAACAGGGCCGCCACGCAGACCTGGTCGCGCGCGGAGGCACCTATGCGCGACTGGAGGCGCTGTCGCGCGGGGATCTGATCGCGGCCGAATGAGCAAGGGGCGCGCGGCAGGCACCCGCTCAGCGCGTCATCCAGGCGTGATCGAGCGGACCGTGGCCCCGGCCGAATCCGGGCGCGTGGCGGATGGCCCCGGCCAGATAGTCGCGCGCGCGCCCGACGGCCTCTTCCAGCGCCACGCCCTGCGCCACCAGCGCGGCGATGGCCGAGGCCAGCGTGCAGCCCGTGCCGTGGGTGGACGTGGTCATGATGCGCGGGCTTTCGAACAGCCGCTCGATGTGTTCGGTGGCCAGCACGTCGATCACCCGCTGGCCGGCGATGTGGCCGCCCTTGACCAACACCCCCCTGGCACCGGCGCGCAGCAGGCGCTCGGCCGCCCGGCGCTGGCCGTTGATGCCGTCCACCGCGATGTCGGCAAGGCGTTCGGCCTCGGGAGCGTTCGGTGTCAGCAGGAAGGCCCCCGGCACCAACACGGACCGCAGGGCACCGATCGCTGCTTCTTCCAGCAGCGGGCTGCCGCCCTTGGCGATCATCACGGGGTCGATGACGGCCGGCACGCCGGGCGCATGCTCGGCCAGCGCCTCGGCCACGCGCTCGACGATGGCGACGGTGGCCAGCATGCCGGTCTTGATGGCGTCGGCGCCGAGGTCGCGCGCGACGACGCGGATCTGGTCGACCACGGTGGCAATCGGCACGGGGTGCACCGCGTGCACGCCCAGCGTGTCCTGCACGGTGATGGCAGTGACGGCGGTCATGGCGAACCCGCCCAGCGCGGTCACCGCCTTGATGTCGGCCTGGATGCCCGCGCCGCCGCCACTGTCGGACCCGGCCACCACCAGCACCCGCCCCCGGGGGCCAGGCACGGCGTCCTCGGCCTGGGTGGCGTTGGGCTCGGACTGGTCGGTCATGCGTCGGCTCCTTCGGACTCCAGTGCGGCCATCAGCTGCAGCGCCTGCCGGGTGGCGGCCACGTCATGGACTCGCAGCATCGCTGCCCCTGCGCGCGCGGCGTGCAGGGCCACCGCGATCGATCCGCCCAGCCGGCCGTCCGGCCCTGCCCCGGTGCCATCGACGCGCGTGATGAAACCCTTGCGGCTGGCCCCGACGAGAACCGGGCGCCCCAGCGCCGCCAGCATCGGCAGGTTGCGAAGCAGGGCCAGATTGTGCGCGGTCGTCTTGCCGAACCCGATGCCGGGATCGATCACCACCCGGTCCAGCGTGATGCCGGCACGGCGCAGGGCGACAAAGCGCGCGGTGAAAAAGCCCGCCACGTCCTGGGTGACGTTCCGATAGGCGGGCGCGTCCTGCATCGTGGCAGGCGTGCCCTGCATGTGCATCAGGATCAGCGTCGCGCCCGAATGGCGGGCGGCCACCTCCAGGCTCTCGGGCGCAGGACCCAGCGCGGTCACGTCGTTCCAGACGCTTGCCCCCTCCGACAGCGCCGCGTGCGCCACGGCAGGCTTCATGGTGTCGATCGAGAGGATGGCGTCGGTGCGCGCGCGCAGGCCCCGAATGACCGGCAGCACGCGGGCCAGCTCGTCCGCCTCATCGACCGGGCTGGCGCCGGGACGGGTGCTCTCCCCGCCAATGTCCAGCATCGACGCGCCCTCGTCCACAAGGCCAAGTCCGTGCTCGATCGCGGCCTGCGGGTCCAGATGGCGCCCGCCATCGGAAAAGCTGTCCGGGGTGACGTTGACGACCCCCATCAGGACCGGCGCAGGGGTCATGGCGCGTCCCCGGTCGAGGCTTTGGCGGCGGCGGCGGGCCCAGCATTGGCGGGACTGCCCGCGCGGGGGCGGCGCGGCATCGTCAGCCCACACCAGGCCCCAAGGGCCGCGAACACCGCAATCAGGCTGGACACCACACCGAAACCCAGTGCCAGGCCCTCGGCCTGAAGGGCAAGGAGAAATGGCGCCGTGGCCACCAGCGGCACCGCCATGAAGGCGGCGACCACGGGCTGGCGCCCACCCAGGCCCATCGCCGCCAGGAAAGTGAAGAAGTAAAGCACCCACATCGCCTGCGATTCGGTGCGCAGGCGCGCATGCACGGCGCCCAGGTCCAGCCGCGGGGCGATGGGTTCGATGCCGGCCCGGCTGCCCGAGGCGCCAGGGCTGACGGTGCCCAGATACTCGCGGAACACCCGCCACGCCGCGCTTGGCACCACGCCCTGCCCACGATACAGGCGCGCCACGCAGGCGCCCTGCCAGCACCCGACCGCCAGTCGCGCCTGCGGGGTGGCTGCGGCGCGGAACACCTCGCGCGGGGACGCGCCGCCAGGGCCCTCCTCGGTGACCACAAGGGCGGCATCGGAGGTCGCCGAGCCGCCCCCCTCGGCGCCATTGTAGAGCCGCGCCACCACGCCCCCGTCCAACGCCACCTCGCCCAGCGCCCGACGCTCGAGCTCGGGCGACCAGCGCCCGGCCCCAAACGGCAGCATCACGAAGGCCAGCAGCAGTGCACCCAGCACCACCGGCACCCAGGGTCGTCCCAGAACCTGCACCACCTTGTCTCCCACCCCTTGGTCACCCCGGGCCGTAGCGCTTGCACGACGCCATGGCACCGCGACCGCTCGACCCCGCGACGCGAAACGCGCGCGACCCTTGGGAGGTCACGCGCGCTGCAGCCTGCGATGTCAAGCCGGTCAGGCCGGGCGGCCAGCCCCGCCAAAGGGCACCACCACGTCGTCGTCATCGTCGACCACCGGCACCGAAGGCGTGGCCGGGGGCGGCGGGGGCGGCGGATCCATGGCAGTCGGCCGGTCCAGCTTCTCGCCATTCAGCACGCGGGTGATCTCGTCGCCGGTCAGGGTCTCGTACTGGAGCAGGCCCTGGGCGATGGTCTCGAGCTGGTCGTGCTTTTCGGTCAGGATGCGCCGCGCCTCCTGAAAGCCGGCCTCGACCAGGCGCCGGACCTCGGCGTCGATGGTCTGGGCCGTGGCCTCGGACACGTTCTGGGTGCGCGACACCGAATGGCCCAGGAACACCTCTTCCTGGTTCTCGCCATAGGCGACAACGCCCAGCTGGTCCGAATAGCCCCAGCGCGTCACCATCATCCGCGCCAGGCGGGTGGCCTGCTCGATGTCGGACGACGCACCCGACGTCACCTTGTCCTTGCCGAAGATCAGCTCCTCGGCGACGCGGCCGCCCATCAGGATGGCCAGGCGCGAGGTCATCTGCTCATAGGACATCGACAGCTTGTCGCGTTCGGGCAGCTGCATCACCATGCCCAGCGCGCGGCCGCGCGGGATGATGGTCGCCTTGTGGACCGGGTCGGTGGCCGGCACGTTCAGCGCCACGATGGCGTGGCCGCCCTCGTGATAGGCGGTCAGCTTCTTCTCGTCCTCGGTCATGACCATCGAGCGCCGCTCGGTGCCCATCATGACCTTGTCCTTGGCGTCCTCGAACTCCTTCATGGTGACCACGCGCTTGCCGCGCCGTGCGGCCAGCAATGCGGCCTCGTTCACCAGGTTCGCCAGGTCGGCACCGGAAAAGCCCGGCGTGCCGCGCGCGATGGTCTGGATGACCACATCCTGGGCGATCGGCACGTTTCGGGTGTGGACCTTGAGGATCTTCTCGCGGCCCGACACGTCCGGGTTGGGCACTACGACCTGGCGGTCAAAGCGGCCCGGGCGCAGCAGAGCGGGGTCCAGCACGTCGGGACGGTTGGTGGCGGCGATCAGGATGATGCCCTCATTGGCCTCGAAGCCATCCATCTCGACCAGCAGCTGGTTCAGGGTCTGCTCGCGCTCGTCATTGCCGCCGCCGAGGCCCGCACCGCGGTGGCGACCCACCGCGTCGATCTCGTCGATGAAGATGATGCAGGGCGCGTTCTTCTTCGCCTGCTCGAACATGTCGCGCACGCGGCTGGCGCCGACGCCGACGAACATCTCGACAAAGTCCGAACCCGAAATGGTGAAGAAGGGCACGCCCGCCTCGCCGGCGACAGCGCGCGCGGTCAGGGTCTTGCCGGTGCCGGGCGGGCCGATCAGCAGGGCACCCTTGGGGATCTTGCCGCCCAGACGCTGGAACTTGGCCGGATCCTTGAGGAACTCGACGATTTCCTGAAGCTCTTCCTTGGCCTCGTCGATGCCGGCCACATCGTCAAAGGTTATGCGGCCCTGCTTTTCGGTCAGAAGGCGCGCCTTGGACTTGCCAAAGCCCATCGCGCCGCGCCCGCCCGACTGCATCTGGCGCATCAGATAGAACCACAGGCCGACCAGGATCAGGATCGGCAGGATCGCCGACAGCAGGCCCCAGATATTGGTGCCCTGGCGCGGCTCTTCGGCGCTGACCTGGACGTTCTGGGCGATCAGCTTGTCGACCAGCCCCTGGGCCTGGATCGGCGAGGTGGTGGTCTGCACCGAATTGTCGGTCAGGGTGGCACGAATGTCGAAGCCCGTGATCTCGACCGCGCGCACGCGGCCGGCCTCGACCTCGGACAGGAACTGCGAATAGCTGACCTCGGCGCCGCGCGGCTCGCGTCCCGGGCCCTGCAGGGCCGAGAACAGCAGGACCAGCAACAGTGCGATCACGCCCCAGATCATCAGGTTGCGTACGTTCATCGTTCGCTCGCCTTCTTCCCGGACGGCGGCACCATCCGCCACCGTCACGCATGAGATACCGGCCGCACAGGCGGTCCCGGCTCTCCGGACACCCGGTCAAGATAGGGACTTGCCGCCCCACCTGACACCCCCGCGCGACCTCTTGGTCATCACGGGTCCTCGATCATGCCCCGAAAAGCCCTGCCAGTCGATGAAATCGGCTGTCTTCCGCGCCGGCGCAAGGGGCGGGGGCCCCGCCACGTGGTCGCGGCGCGCGGGTCAGCTCCAGGCGGTCGCCCGTGCGCCCTTCGCGTCGCGCCAGCCGGCAACCGGCCAGCGTGCGCGCCCCGCCCCCCGCGGCCAGGTGCTGCCAGGCCGCCCCGACGTCGCCCGACCGCGCAATGGCCGGCACCGCGCCCATGGCGGTGGCCGCGCGGGCCAGAAAGTACCGACGCGTCGCCTCAGGCGTATCCATCATGGCGTCCCAGGGCAGGGTCCAGCGCACCGGTGCCGCCTCGCGCGTCATCACGCCCGCCAGCGCCAGGGAATCGGCTTCCAGCGTGACGCGGTGCGCCATCAGCCTGGCCACACGCGCCTCCAGCGCCGCGCGCTGCCCCGCCTCCAGCCCGGTCGCCGTCTGGCGTGCCCGGGTGCGGGTGAACCGCGGGTCGTCGTTGGCCGCATCTTCGATCCACCCTGCCCCGGCCCCGCGCAGGACCGCGCGCAGTGCTGCGCGCGAAACCCCCAGCAAGGGACGCACGACCACCACCCCCTGGCCCTCGGGCCAGACCGGGCACGCCGCACGCGCCGCCATCAACAGGGTTGGCCGGTGCATCAGCAGCGTCTCGATCTGGTCGTCCAGCGTATGCGCCATCAGCAGCACCGCAGGCGCGCCCAGGCCGCGCACAGCCCCGGCCAGCGCGGCGTGACGCGCGCGTCGCATGGCCTGCTGGCCGGGGCCGGGCGGCGGCGAGAGGGTGATGACCTGCGCGGCCGCGCCGGCCGCCATCGCCTGCGCGCGAACATCGTCGGCCCGCGCTGCCGAGCCAGGCGTGCGTCCATGATCAACGGTCAGCGCCCGAACCCGCGCCCCGGTCTGTTGGCCCAGAGCCAGCACAGCATGCAGCAGGGCCACGCTGTCCCCCCCGCCCGACAGCGCAACCACCAGCGCCGCCCCGCGGGACGCCTCGTGGGCGCGCAGACAGTCCTCGACACGCGCCGCCAGCATCGCGATGCCGTCATCGCCATCCGCCTCCGGGTGTGCCCCGGTGGTTGACAAGTCCGGCCGCGGAGTGTTCAAGCGCGCCTTCGCATTTCCAGGGGTGTCCCATGGCCAAGCCGGCCACCATCAAGATCCGTCTCAACTCGTCGGCCGGGACCGGCTTCTTCTATGTGACCAAGAAGAACCCGCGCACCAAGACCGAGAAGCTGAAGTTCATGAAGTACGACCCCGTCGCGCGCAAGCACGTCGAGTTCGTCGAAGGCAAGATCAAGTAAGGCATGCGCGCCGCCCGCGGCGCACAGGTCCGAGCGGTTCAAGGGGGTGGCATTGCCGCCCCCTTTTTCGTGCCGTCCGCTCGTGCCGGGTGGTGCCGCGACGGGCGCGGGCCCCCACTCATTCCGGGTTGAGGAAGTGGGTCTCGTACATGGCCACCAGCACGGGCAGCACCTGGCCCAGCGCAGCCACGAACACGTCCTGGTCACCGATCGGCCCCAGCGCATAGAAGTCCAGCGATTCCTCGTCATCCAGACGGGCGACCTCGGCGGCGGCGTCTTCCTCGCTGAACTCGGTCGCCTCGACGTCGACGTCGACGTCCGGGTGCAGGCCGGATGCGGCGACGATGTCGGGCGAATTCACGCCGAAGTAAAAGCCCACATCCGCCCAGCCGACATAGCCCAGCACGATCTTGCCCTTGCGGTGGCGGACCTCCAGCAGGCGCTCGCCGTCGGGACCCGCCTCCTCGGCCAGGGCAAAGCTGAGCCGCTGGGTGCGGATCGCCCCCTCCAGCGCCGCCACCAGCCCCTCGAGCTTCTGCAGGTTGCGCTTGACCAGGAGGGCGGTGTCCGGCGCGCCGGCGGAGATGATCGAACGCGCGCGCTCGACAGCGGAATCAAAGCTCATGAAGGTGTCTCCGTCTGGGTGATTTGGGGTGATCCAAAGGTGTGTCAGGCAGTGGCCATCAGGCCCTCGAACAGGGGCCAGCCATCGGTGCGGCCGAGGTCGCGGTCACAGGCGCGCTCGGGGTGGGGCATCATGCCCAGAACGCGGCGATCGGCCGATACCACGCCCGCAATGTCGCGCATCGAGCCATTGGGATTGCCGACATAGCGGAACGCAACCTGCCCCTCGCCTTCCAGCCGGTCCAGCGTGGCCTCGTCGGCGACATAGCGGCCATCATGGTGGGCGATCGGGACGGCGATCCGCCGCCGTGCGCCATAGCCCGCGGTAAACGGCAAATCGGGATTGACGATGTCCAGCGTCACGGTGCGGTTGAAGAACAGCAGACCCTGATTGCGGGTCAGCGCCCCCGGCAGCATCCCGGCCTCGGTCAGAATCTGGAAGCCGTTGCAGATGCCCAGAACCAGCCCGCCGCGCGCGGCATGCGCCCGCACGGCCGCCATCACCGGTGCCCGCGCGGCCATCGCGCCCGACCGCAGATAGTCGCCATAGCTGAACCCGCCGGGCACCACGACAAGATCGGTGCCGGCCGGCAGGGTGGTCTCGCGGTGCCACACCATGGCCGGGGCGCGGCCCGACACCCGCGCCAGCGCATCGTGCGCGTCGCGGTCACAGTTCGAGCCGGGAAACACCAGGACAGCGGCCTTCATGCGCGCCCCCTAGCCCACGCCGCGATGCGCCGCCAGTGCCGCGATGATCAGCGCACCTGTGCCTGGTAGGTGCGGATCCACTGCAGGGGAAAGCGGCACTCGTTCATCTGTGTGCGCTCGACCAGTTCGAACGCCGCCCCGGTCCAGCCATAAACCTCGCCACTGCCACAGTCGCCCAGGCCGCGGCCCTTGCCGAAGGTGGACAGCGCAGGATGGGCCAGAAGGCCCATGTCGTCGGGCAGGTTGAAGCTGGCATTGACCAGCTCGGTCTCCTGAAGGCGGCCCTCGGGCGTCACCAGCGGCACCGGGCGCGCACGCCCCTGCTCGTCCACCAGCGCCACGATGCGGGTGCGGTTGTAGGCCCCGGTGATGCAGGACGGGTCGATGATCGCCAGGGTCGTGGCGGCATCCAGGCGATGGAACTCGGCCTGCGGCGGAGTGTCGGGGGTGCCGGCGCAATCGGGCTGCTGCATCCCGCGCGCCAGGGGCTGGGCGGCCGCGACAATGGCCTCGGGCGCCAGGCTGCGCGGGGCGACGTCGATGAAGGGCGCCAGCACGCGCACCACCGCCCGGGCCGGAGCAGCGGGCGTGGTGGCTGCCGCAGCGGGCCCGCGCGCGACAAGCGCACCGGCGGTGCCGTCGCGCCCCTGGCGCTCGTCCACCAGGCGCATGGCGGCCGAAAAGCCCATGGTCGAGACAAAGTCCACCACCGCGCCGTCGGCGTCCAGCAGGGTCACGAAGGGCTGGGCCAGCATGGCCCGCACGGCCGGCATAGCCGCCGCGTCGGTCACATAGAAATAGCCGGTGATGTCACTTTGCGACAGCACGGCCAGCCGCCGGCCGCCCCTGTCCCCGACCGCCACCACGGGCACGGCGTCGGCCTCGGAATCCAGCACGCCCGAGCGCAGGATCGGGCCGAACTGCAGCACCAGGGTCCCGCCCGGGCCGGCCTCACGCTCGATCATGGCGCCGAATTCGGTGTCCGAGCGATCGGCGTCCTCGGGCTCGAGCGCCATGGCCTGGCAGGTGTTGGCGTTGTCACAGCCCACCACCCAGTCGCGGAAGGTCACCAGCACATCGTCGCGCGCGCTGTCGGTGGCGGCCAGCGCCGCACCTGCCCCAAGGACCAGCGCGGCCCCGGCTACGACCAGCGCCGTCAGGCGGCCACGCGGAGGGGGGGATGGCAGGGACACCATGGGCAGACAGGCTCCGATCGCGACGAATGGCTCTGCTTGGCATGGGGTGAGGCCCGATGTCGATGCCCCGCCTGCCATCGCGGGATGGACTCGGCTCGTGCGGGGTGGTCAGAAGCCGGCGACACCGCTGGGAGGACGGCATGGGACGCATCGAGGAACGGCTTGCGGCGCTGGGCATCACCCTGCCGAACCCGCCGGCGCCGATCGCCAGCTATGTGCCGTTCACGCTGGCGCCCGGGGGCCTGGTGCACATTTCGGGGCAGGTCTCACGCGCGGCAGACGGTGACCATCTGGGCCGGCTGGGCGACGGGCTGGACCTGGCCCAGGGACAGGCGGCGGCGCGGGTGTGCGCGCTGAACCTGCTGGCCCAGCTGCGCGCCGCCTGCGGGGGCGAACTCGATCGCGTCGAGCGGGTGCTCAAGCTGAACGGCTTCGTCAATGTCGCCCCCGATTTCGGCGCCATCCCGCAGGTCATGAATGGCTGCTCGGACCTGATGGTCGAGGTGCTGGGCGAGGCCGGCCGCCATGCCCGCTCGGCCGTGGGCGTCGCCAACCTGCCGATGGGCTTTGCGGTCGAGGTCGACGGGGTGTTCCTGATCCGGGCCTGATCCGCGAACGGGACCGCGGGCCTGCGGGCCCGCATGCAGCGCGTGGTTGCGGGCTTGGAAGCCCGCGGTCCAGGGGGTATGTCCGGACAAATCGACCCAGGAGCCCCCGATGCCCGCACCGCCCGACTTCACCTGGCCGAACGGGGCGCGGCTGGCGGTCTCGGTGGTGCTGAATGTCGAGGAAGGCGCCGAGCAGAACATCCGCGACGGCGACCGCGGGCCCGAGCCGGTGGACGAACTGGGCGCGGTGCCCTCGCGGCCCATGCGCGTGCACGGCAATGAGTCGAACTATCAATACGGCATCCGGGCCGGCTGGCCGCGCATCGTGCGCCTGCTGGACCGCCACGCCATCGCCCCCACCGTGACGGCGGCCGCCCTGGCGCTGGAACGCGCGCCGCAGGTGGCCGCCGACATCCGCGCGCGCGGCTGGGAGGTGGCGGCCCACGGCCTGCGCTGGAGCCACCAGTACTGGATGGACGAAGACAAAGAGCGCGCCTTCATCACCGGCGCGCGCGACACCATCGCCCGCATGGTGGGCGTGCGCCCGCGCGGCTGGCTGTCGCGCTATCTGCACACCGAGGCCACGCGCCGGCTCCTGGCCGAGGAAGGCTTTGACTGGCACATGGACGACTATTCCGACGATTTTCCGTTTCTGGACCGGGTCGAGACGGCCGCCGGGCCGCGCGACATGGTGATCGTGCCCTATGCGATCGACACCAACGACATGAAGATGTGGGTGGCCCCGGCCCTGCAGCCCTGGGACTGGGCGCGCTATGCCATCGAGAGCTTTGATGCGCTCCATGCCGAGGCCAGGGCGGGCGCGCCGGCGACCATGCTGTCGGTGGGCCTGCATTTGCGCATTGTCGGCCGGCCCGGGCGGATCGGGGCAGTGGACCGCGTGCTGGGCCACTTGCGCGCGCACCCGGACATCTGGATCGCCAGCCGCTCGGCCATCGCCGACGCCGCCCGCCCCGTTTTGTGACGGCCACGACCGTCCCGGCGAAGGAGGGTCGGGTTCTGCGCGGCGCAGGGTGGGGCTCCGTCACCCTCCCGGCGAGGGAGGGTCGGGTTTTGCGCAGCGCGGGGTGGGGGCCCGTCACCCTCCCGGCGAGGGCGAGGGAGGGTCGGGTTTTGCGCAGGAAAATCCGGGAGTGGAGGGCCGGACGTGATCCACAACGATGGAGC
>DBAV01000141.1 GCA_002291875.1 Hyphomonadaceae bacterium UBA1001 | reverse complement strand
CCGCCTTCGAACCCGCCTTCGAGCCCGTCTTCGAGGCCGGCCCCGTGGACCCAGCCGCCCTGGACGATCCAGCCTTGGTCGTCGCCGCGGCAGGCTTGGGCGTGGGGGCCTTGGGTGCGGCGGCTTTTGGTGCCGGCGGTTTTGCGGCCGACCCGGGCACCGGCCTGGTGGCGGCCCTGGCGCCCTTGACGGGTGCCGGGCGTGCGGGTGCGGGGCCGGGCCCATCGTTCGCAGGCACCAGCGAGATCACCGTGGGCTGGGCAGCGGGCGCCGCGGACTGAACAGGGGTGTCGGCCGTGCCCTCGCCCTGCGTGCGGTCGGCACGCGCGTCCATCATGCGCGCCGCCCCGGCCGCCATCAGGGCCGGTCCGAACCAGACCGGTGCGGCCAGCCACATCGCCGCCATCCAGGTCCGCGCGGCGGGGCGCACCCACGCCTCGACGAGGGCCGTGCCGGGTGGCTGCATGGCCAGGCCTGGCCACACGGCGGCGGCCGGCGGCGCGGATTGGCGGTCGTCCGCGCGCGCCTGGGCGGCGCTGGCACGCGCCATCAGCGGCAGGGGGTTGAAGGTCTCCATCCAGAGGCTGACCGTCGCCGGCATGGGCATCGGGGACGGAAACGGGGCGCGCGCGCCGGGCGGGCTGCGGCCGTCGCCCATGGCAGTGCCCGAACCATTCGCAACCATGTCGTTCTCCCTCACCTGAACCGCACGACGCCGACCGTGCCCCGGTCGGCCTGCCCATGGCCCCTATGGCCCCCCGGGGGCCACCAGCCGTCCAACACCGCCGACTCCGCCGGGTTCCGCGTGGGCACAGCCTTGCGCTGTCGGCGCAATTGGTGTCCCAGCGCCCTCAATCACACCCACACCCTTTCACCACGGGGCGCCGATGCAGTCCAATGACGAAACGGTCAGATGCGAGGCTGCACCGGGGTCTGCCGGCGCCGAAGGCAGGTCCGGCGCGCTTGCGGGCATCCGCGTGCTGGAACTGGGCACGCTGCTGGCCGGGCCCTTCTGTGGCCAGCTGCTGGCCGACCAGGGTGCCGACGTCATCAAGGTCGAGCCGCCCGGCCAGCCCGACCCGCTGCGCGCCTGGGGGCCGCGCCGCCATCGCGGCCATTCGCTGGTGTGGCCGATCGTGGCCCGCAACAAGCGTTGCATCACGCTGGACCTGCGCCAGCCGAAGGGTCAGGAATTGCTGCGCCGTCTGGCAGGGCTCAGCGACATTCTGGTCGAGAATTTCCGTCCGGGCACGCTGGAAAAATGGGGCCTGGGCCCGGAGGCGCTGATGGCGGTGAACCCGCGCCTGATCATGGTGCGGGTTTCGGGCTATGGCCAGGACGGCCCCTATGCGGGGCGGGCGGGCTATGCCTCTGTGGGCGAGGCGATGGCGGGCCTGCGGCTTTTGATCGGCGAGCCTGACCGCGTGCCCGCGCGCACCGGCATCTCGCTGGGCGACACGTATACCGCAACGGTGGCGGCGCTGGGTGCGATGATGGCGCTGCAGGCACGCGCGCGCACCGGTCGCGGCCAGGTGGTCGACGCGGCCATCTATGAGAGCGTGCTGGGCCTGATGGAGGGGCTGATCCCCGAATGGCATTTCGAGGGGTATGCGCGCGAGCGTACGGGCGCCGTGCTGCCCGGGGCCGCGCCGTCCAACGTCTATCGCGCGGCCGATGGCGGGCTGGTGGTGGTGGCGGCCAACCAGGACACGGTGTTCCGCCGCCTCGCCGAAGCGATGGGCCAGCCGGACCTGGCGCTGGATCCGCGCTTTGCGGGGCACCTCGCGCGCGGCGAGAACCAGGGCGAACTGGACGCGCTGGTCGCGGCCTGGGCAGGGGGGCTGGAGACCGAGGCGCTGCTGGCGCTGTGCGAGGCGCATGGCGTTCCGGCCGGGCGGCTTTATCGGGCGCCCGACCTGCTGGCGGATGCGCATGTGCGCGCGCGCGGCGCCATCGTCTGGCCCGACCACCCCGCGCTGGGACCGTTTCCGATGCAGGCCCCGGTGCCGCGCCTGTCGGACACGCCGGGCGGTGTGGCCTGGACCGGCCCAGAGATGGGCGCCCACAACGAGGCCGTATATGGTGACCTCCTCGGCCTCGACGCCGACACCCGCACCGCCCTCGCCGCCGCCCGCATCATCTGACACACCGTCTTTCCGGGGCCGGTCGGGTTCGGCGCGGCGGAATGCGGGTCGAGCGGGGGTGCAGGAGGACAGGGCAAGGTGGGCTGGATTGCGGATACAGACGGGCTGCGGCGGCGGTCAGAGCCGCTGGCGGCGGCCGAGCGGGCGGACATCCTGGACGCGCTGGCCGCCGTGGTGGCACAGGCGCCATTCTTTACCCCGACCATGCCGCGCAGCGGTCGGCCGTTCAGCGTCCGCATGACCAATGCGGGGGTGCTGGGATGGGTGTCCGACCGGGCAGGCTATCGCTATCAGGCGCACCATCCGCAGACCGGCGCGCCCTGGCCCGCCATTCCGGGCGCCATCCTTGCGGTGTGGCGGCAGGCCGTCCCCGGCGCGCCCGAGCCCGAGGCGTGCCTTGTCAACCTCTATCGGCCGGGCGCCCGCATGGGCCTGCATGTCGACGCCGACGAGGCGGCCGGAACGGTGCCCGTGGTGTCGGTGTCGCTGGGCGCACCCGCCACCTTCCGGCTCGGCGGGGCCGGGCGCGGTGACGCCACGCGGTCGATGGTGCTGAGGGATGGCGATGTCCTGGTGCTGGACGGGGCGGCGCGGCGCGCCCACCACGGCATCGACCGCGTGCATCCGGTCGCCTTCGGCCCCCTTGCGCCGGTGCACCCGCTGCTGGAAGGGGGCGCGCGGATCAATCTGACCCTGCGGCGCGTCACCGTGCCGCCCGCCCCGGAGCCCCTGCCATGACCACCGCGCTGGAAATCGTGCACACCGTCACCGCGGCCGACGGGGTGCGGCTGGCAGCGCGCGAGTGGCGGCCGGCGGGCGAGGGCGCGCCGGCGGACGCGCGCCGGGTGGTCTTGTGCGTGCACGGACTGACCCGCAATTCGCGCGATTTTGCCGACCTGGCCCCGCATCTGGTGGCGCGCGGCTGGCGGGTGGTGGCGGTGGACGTGCGCGGGCGGGGGCTGTCCGGCCACGACCCCGTTTCGATGAACTATGCCGTGCCCACCTATGTCGCCGACATCTGGACGGTGATGGACGCGCTGCGGATCGAGAGCGTGGTGTGGATCGGCACCTCGATGGGCGGGCTGATCGCGATGGTCGCCGCGGCCACCGGCGCGGCGCGCATGAGGGCGGTGGTGCTGAACGACATCACCCCCGACCTGTCGCCGGTGGGGCTGGCGCGGATTGCGGGCTATGTCGGCGCCTTGGGCAGCTTTGCCGGCTGGGCCGAGGCGGCGGACGCGGTGCGTGCCACCAACGAGACCGCCTTTCCCGGCCGCGAGGCGGCGTTCTGGGACGCCTTTGCCCGCCGTGTCTGCCGTGAAGCGGCCGATGGCCGCGTGCACCTCGATTACGACCCCGACATCGCCGTGCCCTTCCGCGCCGCGCCGGCACCGGCGGTGGACCTGCACCCGCTGTTCGCGGCCCTGCCGACGCCTCTGGTGCTGGTGCGGGGCGCCCTGTCGGACCTGGTAAGTGCCGGCGAGCGCGATGCGGCGCTGGTCACACGGCCCGACATGCAGGTGGTCGAAGTGCCCGGCGTGGGCCATGCGCCCCTGCTGACCGAGCCCGAGGCGCTGGAGGCGATCCTGGGCGTGCTGGATGCGGTGGGCTGAGGCCGGGGTCAGGACGGTTCGGGAAAGGCGGCGCGGGCCTCGCCCGCAATGGTGGCCAGGATGGCGTCCCGCTCGTCGCGAAAGGGCTGTTCGCGGAACGGGCGCCAGCGGCCGATGGCGGCGATGTCCAGCAGCGGCAGGTCACCGCTGGTGTCACCCCACGCCTCGTCCGGGCCCGCCGGGCCCATCAGGTCGGTCCATCGGCGCACCTTTTCGCGGCCGCGGCAATTGCGCCCGATCAGGCGCCCGCTGAGACGCCCGCACACCCGTTCCAGGCGGGTGGCGATGACCAGCTCGCCCAGCCCCTCGGTGCGGGCCCAGGCCAGCATCCATTCCTCGCAGCTGGCGCTGATGGGGATGATGCGCACGCCCTCGGCCTGCCGCTGGCGCAGGGCCGTGCGGGCATCGGCGCGCACCAGGCGCGGCATGACGTGGATGCCGAACCATTCAGCGCGTGCGCGATAGGTATTGTCGGTCATGCCGGCAAAGCCCCACGCCCACCAGCCGGCCTTGATGCGGTCGCGCAGGGGCCCGCCCTCGGCCACGAAGGCGGCGCGCGCCATGCCCAGGCGTGCAGGGTCGGGCCGGCGTGCGGCCGGCAGCGCGAACAGCCGGGCAAACAGGGCCAGGCTGTCGGTCCAGGTCAGTGTGCCGTCGACATCCGTGGCGATCACGCCCGACGCCGGCTCGCCCGTGCCAGTCATCCCGCAGCGTATGGGACGCGCGGATTCCGGTGTCGAGAGTGGACGCGTGTGGTTTCCGGAGGCGTCACACATCCGTAACCACACTGTCACCCATAGGGCCGGTTTCCGACGCCGCGCGCAGCGTCAGGAAGCGCACCGTCGCCGCCCCCCATGTCCGCCGGTCATGCTCGAACCAAGACGGCCCGGGCACGGGATCCTCGTCGGCGGCGTGCTCAAACACCGCCAGTGCGCCCGGCGCCAGCCAGCCACCCTCCACCAGGGCCGCGAGGCATCGCTCGCCCAGCCCGCGCCGATAGGGCGGATCGAGGAACACCAGGTCGAACGCGGGCCCGACGCCGGCCGGGCGTCTCCCCAGGTCGGTGGCGTCGCGGCGGTGCACGCGGGTGATGCCAAAAGCCTGGGTGGCCTCGACATTGGCGCGGATGGCGCCGCGCGCCGCTTCGTCGGTCTCGACGAACAGGCAGAAGGCCGCCCCGCGCGAGAGGGCCTCGAACCCCAGGGCGCCCGAGCCCGCGAACGCGTCGAGCACCCGCGCGTCGGTGACGCCGGGTGACCAGGAGGCATGGTCCAGGATGTTGAAGATCGCTTCGCGCGCGCGATCCGAAGTGGGGCGCGTATCGGTGCCGTGCGGCGCGGTTAGGGCGCGGCCGCGCCAGCGCCCCGAGACGATGCGCATGACGCGTGCCCTGCGCGGTGGCTTACTTGCGCGGGATCAAGCCTTCGCGCTGGGCGCGCTTGCGGGCCAGCTTGCGGGCGCGACGGACAGCTTCGGCCTTTTCGCGGGCGCGGCGCTCGGACGGCTTTTCATAGTGGCCGCGGCGCTTCATTTCCCGGAAGGTTCCCTCGCGCTGCATCTTCTTCTTGAGCGCCTTGAGGGCCTGATCGACGTTGTTGTCGCGCACGAAAATCTGTACCAAGCGAGCCGTCCTGTAGTTCTGGGCCTGCGTCGGATGCGCTGCCGCGTCGGGGCAGCCCCGACCAACGCACCCAGCCTGTTGGGGTTGCGGTCCCGCAGGACGGAACCGGTCGGGCGTGTCCATACACCAGTGCATCGGGCATGTCCACGCTGCACGGTGCGCGATCACACCGCGCGGACGGCGGGCCGGTAAACGGGCGGGGCGGTGAACGGGCAGTTACCGCGGCCCGCAACCCCCGCTTAACAATTCCGTGAGACCCCGGAGGCGTCTTCACGCGCCCGCCGGAGCCCGCCTTGACCCGTCACCTCCCCGTCTCTGCCACGCCGCGTCTGGCAGCATCGTGTCTGGCGCTGGCCGCCGTGACGGCCGCGCTGGTGCCGGCCGCACAGGCCCAGAGCCGCAATCCCCCGGCCCGGAGCGCTGCCGACACCGACGAGCGGCTGCGCGCGCTGGAGGCCGAACTGGCAGCGCTGCGGGCCGAGGTCGCTGCCGCCCGCAACGAGAGCGCCACCCGGCCCGAGGGCCTGCGCGGCACTCAGCCCACCCCGTCCGCAACCGCGCCCGCCCCCGCCCGCGCCGCCGGGCTGCGCGTCGGTAATACCGAGGTCCGCATCGGCGGCGCGATCAAGGCCGAGGCACTCTATTCGCGCTTCAACGATGGCGAGGTGGACGGATCCAGCCTGGGCCGCGACTTTCACCTGCCCTCGGCCATTCCCACCAATGGCGTCACCGAGGGCACCTATCTGGATGCCCACGTCAAGCAGACCCGTATCACCCTGACCACGTCCACCCCGGTGGGCGGGGACACGCTGGGCGCCTATTTCGAGGGCGACTTTCAGTCCGCGCCGGGGATGCAGGGCTCGACCCGCACCACCAACGCCTACAATTTTGCCGTGCGGCGCGCGTTCGTGACCCATGGTGGCTGGCTGGTCGGCCAGGACTGGAGCACCTTCCAGAACACCGCCATGATGCCCGAGACAGCCGATTTCATCGGCATCACCGAGGGCACGGTGTTCGTGCGCCAGCCGCTGGTGCGCTACAGCTTTGACAACGGGTTGGTCGTCGCCCTCGAGGCGCCCGAGACCGAGGTGCGCAACCTGGCCGGCGTGCAGATGGCAATGGACGACTCGCGCCTGCCGGACCTGGTGGTGCGCTGGAATGCCGATCTCGGCGAGGCGGTCAGCGTCAGCGTGGCGGGCCTGGTGCGCGAGCTGCGCATCGTCGAGGGCCTGACCGAGGTCGACGATCTGGGCTGGGGTGTCTCGCTGGCCACCAAGGTCAGGGTCGGCCCCACCGACGACCTGCGCGTGACGGTGAATGGCGGGCGCGGGATCGGGCGCTATCTGGCGCTGAACACCGTGGACGATGCCGCCTATCGGGTGTCGCCGCTCGAGTTCCAGCCGATCAGCGTGTATTCGGGCGCGGTGTCCTATCGCCACTTCTGGACGCGCGACCTGCGTTCGACCGTGGGCGGGGCCTTCCTGATGGGTGACAATCCGATCGCGCTGACCGGCCCGCTGGTCACCAGCCAGGCGTGGAGCGCGTTCGGCAACGTGTTCTGGACGCCGGTGCCGACCCTGGACCTGGGCCTGGAATACCGCCGCGCCGCACGCGAACTCGAGGCCAATGGCGACGGCACGATGGACCGGGTCCACATCGTCGCCCGCCGCGCGTTCTGACGGCGCGGGCCCGGGTGCTGGGCGGCAGGGCGGCGCAACGGTCGTGATTTCGCGGTCTTGATTTCGTGAAATTCCGTCGCAATCTGCAGGGCCTCGGCAGGGGCCCCTGCCCAGGCGCCAGGAGGCGCGAGCATGTCGACCGCCGTCGCCCGAATCCTCGACTGCCTGCGCAGCGATGCCGCGCTGCAGGGCAAGGACATTGCCAACATTGTCGGGGTGTCGCCGCCCACCGTCTCGCGCTGGTCGAGCGGCAAGGCCAATCCCGATGTTCGAACCCAGACCATGATCGCTGACCTGAGATTCGTGGTCGAGCGACTGGGTGATTTCTACACGCCCGCAGAAACCCGGCTGTGGCTGCACGCGCCTCATGCCATGCTGGCGGGCGCGCGGGCCATCGACCTTGTCCGCGAAGGACGCACGGCCGAGGTGCTGGCGGTGATCGACGGCATCGACGCGGGCGCATTCTCCTGACCGGTCCCAGGGGCAGCCCTTCGGGCGATCGACCGGCCCGAAACCTTGCTTTGCTGGACGCAGTGGATGCGCTGGCGCGCACGCCGTGGGCCGGGACGGTCTGGCGGGTGGTGCCCGAAGGTCGCGATCCGTGTGTTGGGCGGGCCTCGCACAGTCGATGGTGCGATGGCGGTTTCGAAGTCTTGTACACCGCGCTCGAGCCGGCCGGAGCGGTTGCGGAAGTGCACGCCTTTCTTTCGCTTCAGCCGGTCTTTCCGTCCCAGTCACGCTGGATGCTGCACGCACTCGACGTCGAGGCGCGGGCCACGCTGAGGTTTGCAGATGTGGCGGCTTTGGCGACGCTGGGGGTGGATGCCGCAAGGTGGCAGGGACGCGATTACGCGACCACGCAACCGATCGCGGACGCGGCGCAGTTTCTCGGCTTTGACGGACTTCTGGTGCCGAGTGCGCGGTGGCCTGGGCAGAACATGGTGATCTTCACCGAGAGGCTGGCCGCGGGGGCAATCACGCCGACCGGGCGATCGGGTGGCCAGCCGGTGCGGTGGGAGGACTGGTCGCCACCCTGACCATTGAGGGGTGCGCCGGTCAGGGCGGCGCAAACGGCGTGATTTCCCGCCGTTCAACCCGTTCCTGCCGCGCCTGTGCCGCGATCGATCCCGATTGACGCCTGAAACCGGTGTGAGACAACACCGCCGACAGGCCGCGCGCAGGGACAGCCGCGCGGAACAAGGGAGATGGGCATGACCCGCAAGGCAATGGGGACGGAGACGGTCGCGGCGCGCACGGGATCAACCCGCAAGGTGTTGGCGCGGACGGTGGCGGCGGCGCTGGCCCTCACGGGGGTCGCGGTGGCGCCGGTGACGGTGCCGACCGCCGCGGCGGACGACCTGACGTGCGCGGCGGCGACCAACATCCTGATCAATGCCTTCGCCGGCGCCAATGACAGCGACAGCGTGCAGATGGTGGACGTGCTGCTGACCTCGTTCCGGGGCTATCGCACGCCTCTGCTGCTGCAGCACGGCACCCAGGAGGCCACCGACGCCGCCATTGCGGGGCGCGGACGGGCGTTCGCCGAGGCTGGCGACCGCGCGGCCATCAACACCGCCGCGCGCGGCTGCATCGGCAATCCGGCCCTTTTCAGCGCCACCCAGATCCAGGCGGCCATCGACCGCCTGCCCGCCGATCCCTATCAGCGCGCCGGGCTGTGCACGGCCTATATCGCGCGCGACAGCGACGCCGAGGGCGTGTCGTCGGGCGGTTCTGGCCCGCATCTGACGCCCAAGATGGTCACGGCCGGCAATGCCTGGCTGCGTCAGGCGATCGAGGTCGGCGCCCAGCGCAATCGCGCCGAGGCTGCCGTGCGCCAGGAAATCCTGCAGGCGCGCGAAACGCTACTGGCGGCGCCGCGCGACAACTGGCGTGCCGGGGCGCTGGCTTGCCTGGTGACCGCTCCGGGGGCGACCGTGACGCTGGGCTCGGCGTCCCCGGCGGCTGCTTCCTGACCAGCTGAAGGCCGCGCCGGCGTTCGCCACTCCGGCGCGCGCTTCCAGGCGCGGTAGTTTGCGATCCGGGCTTGGAAGCCCGGGCTCCTTTTGCCCCCGGAGCCCGCGCTTCCACGCGCGGCAGTTTTCGGTCCGGGCTTGGAAGCGCGGGCTCCTGTTGCCCCCGGAGCCCGCGCTTCCAGGCGCGGACATTACTGCGATACCGGGCTTGGAAGCCC
>DBAV01000142.1 GCA_002291875.1 Hyphomonadaceae bacterium UBA1001 | reverse complement strand
ACCAGCGGCATCACCCAGCCCCCCGTGGCGGGCTTCGCGCTGAACCGCCTGTTCGACCGGGCGCGCGCCCGCGACGCGGCCATGGCGCGGGCGCGCGCGGCCCCCGTTTTCGGACCCTGCGACGGCTGCGCGCATTGCGACACTACGCAGCCGGGCCCCGCCTATTGCCGCTGCACCCAAAGCCTGCTGGACCAGGCCGAGATGGGATCGCTCTGCGCCGATTTCGCCCCGGTCCTGCGCCGGTAAGTTGGGCGGCAGCGCCCATCCGACGAACGGCTCCCGGAGGATGGGCGATACTGCCCATCCTCCGAACCCGTCACACCCCTTGGCCCGCGTCGAGCCGCGCCAGGATCGCCCCGGCCTCGGCCAGGACGCGCCCCCGGTGGTCCGCGTCCATCCGGTCCCAGGTGCGATACATCGGCGCCATGCGGGGGTTCCCCTGGAACCGGTCGCGGTGGCGGGTCAGGAAATCCCAATAGAGCAGGTTGAACGGGCAGGCCCTGGGCCCGGTGCGGTCCTTGGCCCGGTAGTGGCACCCCCCGCAGTAATCCGACATCCGGTCGATATAGGCGCCCGAAGAGACATAGGGCTTGGACCCCAGGTATCCCCCGTCCGCGTGCTGCGACATGCCGATGACATTCGGCGCCTCGACCCATTCAAGGGCGTCGGCGTAGACGGCCAGATACCATTCGTGAACCTGCGCCGGGTCGACCCCGGCCAGCAGGGCAAAGTTTCCCGTCACCATCAGCCGCTGGATGTGGTGGGCATAGGCGTTCTCTCGCGTGCGGCGGACCGCATCCGCGATGCAGGCCATGTCGGTTTCACCGCTCCAGTAGAAATCCGGCAAATCGCGGTTGGCACCGAGGGTATTTGCCAGCGCATATTCGGGCATGTGCAGCCAGTAGATGCCGCGGACATATTCGCGCCAGCCCAGGATCTGGCGGATGAAGCCTTCGGCGGCATTCAGGGGCACGCGTCCCTCGCGCCAGGCCGCCTCGGCCTGCCTGCACAGGTCGAGCGGGTCCAGCAGGCCAAGATTGAGGTACATCGACACCAAAGCATGCCACATGAAAGGCTCGTCAGCGTCCATGGCGTCCTGCTGTTCGCCAAACCCTGCCAGCACCTCATCGAAGAAATGCCGCGCCAGCGCTTCGGCGCCCGTGTGGGTGGTGGCGAACCCGAACGGGCGCAGATCGCCGAAATGATCGGGAAACCTTTGCTCGACCAGCGCAATGACCGCCTCGTCGATGGTGTCGAGGACCACCTGCGGGCGCGCGGGTACCGCGCGGGAGTGATCAAGCCCCGCCCGATTGTCGTGATCGAAATTCCACTGTCCGCCGGCGGGCTCGTTGCCATCCATCAGGATGGCGTGGCGACGCCGCATCTCGCGATAGAAGAATTCCATCCGAAGCGCCTTGCGCCCCTGCGCCCAGCGCGCGAATTCGTCGCGCGGGCAAAGGAAGCGGGTGTCCTCGCGGATATCGACCTCCAGGCCATGGCGTTCCGCCCAGCGACGCATGTCCTCGTCGAGGCGCCATTCGCCGCACTGGGTCGCGACCACGCGCGAAAGACCCAGTTCCCCGGCGGCGCGCGCGACCTCGGTGCCGATGGCATGGGTGTTGCGCGGATCGTCGAGTTCGACATACCGGACCTCGATGCCCTGCGCCCGCAGCGCCTGTGCAAAGTGACGCATCGCCGAGAACACCAGCACCAGCTTCTTGCGGTGATGGCGGACATAGGTCGCCTCGGCCTGCACCTCGGCCATCAGCACCGTGTCCCGGGCGGGGTCGAGGTCCACGAGCGCGGCGACGTCGAAGGTCAGTTGGTCGCCGAGGACCAGCCGCAGGCTTGGCTTGGACATCAGATCAACCGCGGAGCCGATACTCGATCCGCCGCCCCTGGGCAGTGAAGGCCATCCGCACCAGACGCCCCGACGCGTCATACCAGGCGTCCAGCACGATCGATCCGGCGATCTGGAAGTGGGTCGCCTGAACCGAACGCGCACCCACCGTCACCGCCTGGCTGCCCATGTTCCGAACCCGGATCGGCTCGAGGCGGCCATTCTCGGTGTTGATCATACGGGTGGCGCTGGTAAGCCCCACATTCCACCAGCTGGACGGCAGGAGATTTGCGGGCGCAACGCCCGTAAAGCGCGGGCCGGTGACGCGAATGCCGTCAGCCCCCGCCTGGGCAGTGACCCGCGTGGTGCGCCCGCCGCGCCGTGTCGTGCAGTCGAGCGACTGGAGGGCCTCGGCCTGCCATGCCTCGGTGCAGGTGTGATTGTAGCTGAACAGGGTGATCGGGCCGGCCGTCGCACGAAGCGAGATCGCAACCGAGACCGATGTGGTGTCACCCGAAGGGCGGACGGTTATGCGGTGCGTCCCGAAGGGCGAGCCATTCTGGGTGACGTCGAACACAAGGTTCTGGGCCTGAAACGCACGCGCCTGCGGAGCGGCGACCATCAGCAGCAGGACAAGCAATAGGGTTCTGAACATCACGCACTCTCCGCACAGACTACGCGCGGGGCTTTGAACTGGATCACGCCGACGTTCGGTCCTAAAGGCCGAGGCGAGGGGACCGCCGTGACCGGACTTGTGGATTTGATCGGCGGGACGCCGCTGGTGACGCTGGTCGGGGCGTCCCGCCAGGCCGGCTGCCGAATCCTGGGCAAGGCCGAGTTCATGAACCCCGGCCAGTCGGTCAAGGACCGCGCAGCCCTGGCGATGATCCGCGAGGCCGAGCGCACTGGCGCGCTGGGGCCGGGCGGACACATCGTCGAAGGCACGGCCGGCAATACCGGCATCGGTCTGGCGATGGTCGGCAACGCGCTGGGCTATCGCACGACGATCGTGATGCCGCGGTCCCAGTCCGAGGAAAAGAAATCGGCCATCCGTGCCCTGGGCGCCTCGCTCGTCGAGGTCGACCCGGCGCCCTATTCAACCCCCGGCCATTATGTGCACGTCTCGCGCAGGCTGGCCGACGAGATGCGCGCGAACACACAGGCGCCGGTATTCTGGGCGGGCCAGTTCGACAATGTCGCCAATCGCGAGGCGCACCGGACCACGACGGGTCCGGAAATCTGGCAGCAGACGGCCGGCGCGGTGGACGGCTTTGTCTGCGCCGTGGGATCGGGCGGCACACTGGCCGGCGTCGCTCAGGCCCTGAGGGCGCGCAGGCCCGACTGCGTCATCGCGCTGTGTGATCCCCCTGGCGCCGCACTGCACAGCTATTTCACGACCGGCATCCTGGCCGCTGAAGGCACCTCGATCGCCGAGGGCATCGGCCAGAGCCGCATCACCGCCAATCTCGAGGGATTGCGCGTCGACCGGTCGTACCAGATCCCGGACCAGGAATGGCTGCCCATCCTGTTCGATCTGGTGCAGCATGAGGGGCTGTGCGTCGGCGCCTCGGCGGCGCTCAATGTGGCCGGCGCCATCCGGCTGGCCCATGATCTGGGTCCCGGCAAGACCATCGTGACCATCCTGTGCGACTCGGGACTGCGCTATCGCAGCAAGCTCTTCAACCGCGCCTTCCTGACATCGCGCGGACTGCCCGTGGCGGAGTGGCTCGATGCCTGACCCGATGATCGCACCCGACCAGGCGCTGCACCTTCAGGACGTCCAGCCACTCGATGCCAGCTGGCGGGTGGGCGTCGACAGCAGCGTTTTCGAGGAGGGGTTCATGGCAGGCCGGATCGGTGGCGCGCGCCGGTTCGACCTCGAAACCCTCAGCGATCGCAGCACCTCGCTGCCCCACATGTTGCCGCCACCGCACGACCTGGCCGCAGCGCTGGGGGGGCTTGGGCTGACGCCCGCGCGGCCTGTCCTGATCTATGAGCAGCACGGCATGTTTGCCGCACCGCGATGCTGGTGGACCCTGAGGGCGCTGGGATGGACTGGGGTGCACATCCTTTCGGGCGGAATGCCCGCCTGGCGCGCAGCCGGTGGCGCCATCGAATCGGGTCCGCCCGTGCCGGCCGCGCCCTCTCCTGCACCATCCACGAATGCGCCGCTGGTGGGGATCGCCGATCGGGCAGCGGTCGCCCATGCGCTTGAAACCGGATCGCGGCAGGTGCTCGATGCACGCCCCTCCGGGCGCTTTCTGGGAAACGACCCGGAACCGCGCGCCGGCCTGCGCCGGGGTCACATGCCGGGCGCAATCAATATCCCCTTCCCCGAGGTTCTGGAAGCGAATGGCGCCGACCTGGCGTCCGCCGGCGCCATCGCGGACGCGTTCCGGCTTCGGGGAGCGTCGATCGAGCAGCCCACCATCGTGTCCTGCGGCAGCGGGGTGACCGCCGCGATCCTGGCGGCTGCCCTGGCCCGCTGCGGCAATGACGATGTGCTGCTCTATGACGGTTCGTGGGCCGAATGGGGCGGCCGGGCGGACTGCCCCGTGGAGACCCAACCATGAGCGAGCGGTTCGGGCCGGGCACACGGCTGACGCGGGCGGGGCGCAGGACCGGCGATCTGCGCGGCGCGCCCGTCAATCCGGCGCCCGCGCGGGCCTCGACCCTGCTGTTTTCCGACCCCGACGACCTCTACCGCGAGGACATCCGCACTTATGGCCTCGAAGGGCTGGACGTCCAGGATGCCCTGCGCGCGGCGCTTGCCGAAATCGAAGGCGGGACGGCCTGCACCCTGGTTCCGTCGGGCCTGGCGGCGTGCACGCTGGCGCTGATGAGCGTCCTCAAGGGCGGCGACCACCTTCTGGTGACCGACAGCGTCTACGGACCCACGCGCCGCTTCTGCGATGGCTTGCTCGCCCGCTTTGGTGTCGAGACCCAGTATTTCGACCCGCAGATCGGGTCCGGCATCGCCAACCTGATCCGGCCGACGACGGCCGCGATCATGCTGGAAAGCCCCGGCTCGCTGACGCTCGAGGTGATGGACATCCCCGCCATCGTGGGCGCGGCCCGCGCCGCGGGCGTGCTGACGCTCCTGGACAATACCTGGTCGGCGGGCGTGCTGTTCCGCCCGTTCGAACACGGCATCGCCATCTCGATCCAGGCCGCGACCAAGTTCCAGTCCGGCCATTCCGATGCCCTCGTGGGCGCCTGCATCACCCGCGACCCCGCCCTCGCGGCGCGGCTGGCGCGAACCAACAAGGAATTGGGAATGGGCGTCAGCCCGGACGAGGCGGCCCTCGTCCTGCGGGGCCTGCGTACCATGGGACTCCGCATGGCCCGTCAGGCCGCCAGCGCCGATGCGGTCCTTGGCTGGCTCGCACAGCAGCCCGAGGTCGCAGCGATCCTGGCGCCGCAATGGCCGGGCAGTCCGGGTCATGCCCTCTGGAGGCGCGATTTTGCCGGCGCGGCGGGTCTGTTCTCGTTCGTGCTGACGCCGACACCCCCGGCGCGCCTGAACGCCTTCCTGCGCGCGCTGCGCGTCATCGGCATGGGCTTTTCGTGGGGCGGCTATGAAAGCCTCATCATCCCCTGCGACCCCCAGCTCAAGCGCATGCTGCCCCTGCCCGACCGCGGCCCGCTCCTGAGGCTCAGCGTGGGCCTCGAAGACCCCGAAGACCTGATCGCCGACCTCGCCCGGGGTTTCGACGCCCTACGCGCGGGGTGAGGGGACGAGTTCGAACTTCCCACCATGTCCGCGACGATCCTGCGGGTCGTCCCGATGCCGCAGTTCTGGCGTGCACGCGGTCTTGGGTTGGCGCCATCCTTGCCAAGGTCATAGCGACACGGACTTTTTCGGCCATCCCCAGATATGGCTCAAGTGAAGGATGTAGCTGCGGAGTTTAATCTCCTTGACGAATATCCATCAGCGTTCAGGGGGCGCCGCGGCACCCCCCTACCGCGCGAACTTCTGGAACTTGATGCGGCTGGGGATGATTTCGGTCAGCCCGAGGCGGCGTTTCTTGTCTTCCTCATAGGCCTCGAAGTTTCCTTCGAACCATTCGACGTGGCTGTCGCCCTCATAGGCCAGGATATGGGTCGCCAGGCGATCCAGGAACCAGCGGTCGTGGCTGATCACCACCGCGCACCCCGGCCAGTCCTCCAGCGCCACTTCCAGTGCCTGAAGGGTCTCCACATCGAGGTCGTTTGTCGGCTCGTCCAGCAGCAGCACATTCGCCCCCGACCGCAGCGTCTTGGCAAGGTGCACCCGGTTGCGTTCCCCGCCCGAGAGCAGGCCCACCTTCTTCTGCTGATCCGCGCCCTTGAAATTGAACGACGACACATAGGCGCGGCTGTTCACCTCGCGCCCCCCAACGTCGATCACGTCCAGCCCGCCCGAAATTTCCTCCCAGACGGTCTTTTTCGGGTCGAGCGCGTCACGGCTCTGGTCGACAAAGCCCAGTTTGACGCTCTCGCCGATGCGGATGGTGCCGGCGTCGGGCTGCTCCTGCCCGGTGATCATGCGGAACAGCGTCGACTTGCCCGCCCCGTTCGGCCCGATCACACCGACAATGCCGTTCGGCGGCAGCTTGAAGGTCAGGTCCTCGATCAGAAGGCGCTCACCATACCCCTTCGACAGGCCCTCGAACGCGATCACATTCTGCCCGAGGCGCGGCCCGGGCGGGATCTGGATGGTGGCAAAGGTCTGCTTCTCGCGCTCGGCGGCGCTGGCCATTTCCTCATAGCGCTGCAGGCGGGCCTTGGACTTGGCCTGGCGGGCCTTGGCACCCTGACGCACCCATTCGAGTTCGCGCGCCATCATCTTGGCGCGGCCCTCGCTTTCGCGCTCTTCCTGCGCCATCCGCCTCGTCTTCTGTTCCAGCCACGCGGAATAGTTTCCCTCATAGGGCAGCCCCTTCCCGCGATCGAGTTCCAGCGTCCACTTGGTGACCTGGTCGAGGAAATAGCGGTCGTGCGTGACCAGGATCACGCAGCCGGGAAAGGCTTCGAGGTGATGCTGCAGCCACGCGACACTCTCGGCGTCGAGGTGGTTGGTCGGCTCGTCCAACAGCAGCATGTCGGGCTTGGACAAGAGTAGCCGGCACAGGGCCACACGGCGCCGTTCGCCGCCCGACAGCTTTTCCACGCCGCTGTCATTGGGCGGGCAGCGCAGGGCATCCATGGCCATTTCGATCTTTGAATCGATGTCCCAGGCGTCGGCCGCGTCGATCTGTTCCTGGAGGGCGTTCATCTCCTCCATCAGCGCGTCCGAATAATCCTCGGCCATCTGCATCGAGACGGCATTGAACCGATCCACAAGCTGTTTTTCCGGGCACCAGGCGATCACGTTTTCCCAGACGGTCTTGGAGGCGTCCAGCTGCGGCTCCTGTTCCAGATAGCCCATCTTGGTGCCCGCAAGCGGCATCGCCTCACCGGTGAAGTCCTTGTCGAGGCCCGCCATGATTTTCAGCAGGGTCGACTTGCCTGACCCGTTGACGCCCACGACCCCGATCTTCGCGTCGGGATAGAAGGACAGCCAGATGTTCTCGAAGACCTTCTTTCCCCCCGGATAGGCCTTGGTCAGTCCCTGCATGGAGAAGATGTACTGGGCAGGTTGGGCCATGGGACGGGTCCTCTGGGTCATCGGTCGCGCGTGGCTCTAGCCGCGATCCCATGCCCGCGAAAGCGGGCGCAGCCATGTGCGAGGGTTTCGCTTGCACTGGCGGAAAGGTGTGCCCATTGACGGCGCAAGCATCCGCTCCTGACCGGGACGGCGCATCATGGCATCTCAGGCGACGCGGTCCGCCCACCTGCACGAAGGGGGCGCGGGGCGCCACGACATTGATCCGGCCTTTGTGGCACGCGTGATCGGCTGCGTGGGCGACCGCGACGCGCCGGGCCTTCGCGCGCTGCTGCTGCCATTGCATCCGGCAGACTCCGCCGAGGTGCTCCATCAGGTCGCGCCGGACATCCGGGCCGCTGTTGTCCACCTGATCGGCGCCGATCTTGATGCGGACGTTTATGCCGAGCTCTCGGTGGAAACCCGCGAAGAGGTGCTCAAGCTGCTCCCGGCGCGCGTGGTGGGCCGGCTGCTGGCAGAGCTCGATTCCGACGACGCGGCTGCGGTTGCCGCCGATGTCGACGAGGAACAGCTCGACGAAGTCCTCGCCAACGTGCCCGATGAGGACCGCGCGGTCCTCGAACAGTCGCTGTCCTTCGAGGAGGAAACCGCCGGGCGGCTGATGCAGCGCGAGTTCGTCGCCGCGCCCGAGCACTGGAGCGTGGGCGATGCGATCGACCATATGCGCAAGGTGGGCGACGACCTGCCCGACCGCTTCTTTGAAATCTACATTGTCGATCCCGCCTGGCGGCCGCTGGGCGCGGTGGCGCTGGCCCCGTTCCTGAAGGCTGGGCGCCAGGTCCCCCTGCTCGACCTGATGGAGCCGGCACAGGTGCTCATCCGGTCCGATATGGACCAGGAGGAAGTCGCCTATCTGTTCTCGAAATACCATCTGCACTCGGCGCCGGTCGTCGATGAGGGCGGGCGCATCAAGGGCATGATCACGCTCGACGACATCGTCACCGTGGTCGAGGAAGAGCGCGGCGAGGACCTTCTGGCGCTCGCGGGGGTCGGCACGGACGGCGACAATGCGGGCGACAGCGTGGTGGGCAATCTGCGCGCGCGCACACCCTGGCTCGCGGTCAACCTGTTCACCGCCCTGCTGGCGTCCACCGCGATCTCGATGTTCGAAGCCACCATCGAGGAAATTGTCGCGCTGGCCGTGCTGATGCCCATCGTGGCATCGCTTGGGGGGAACACCGGCACACAGACGCTGGCGGTCGCGGTGCGCGCGCTGGCCCAGCGTGACCTGACAGCCGTGAATGCGGCGCGGGTGATCCTTCGCGAGGTGACGACCGGATCGCTGAACGGGCTGATCTTTGGTTTGCTGCTGGCGCTTGTGGCGGGGCTGTGGTTCCAGTCGGCGGGCATTTCGCTGGCCGTGGGCCTGGCGGTCGTCATCAATCTGACCGCCGCGGGCCTTGCGGGCATTCTGGTGCCCCTGACGCTCAAGCGGTTTGGCGCCGATCCGGCCGTCGCCTCATCGGTCTTCGTCACCTTCGTGACCGATCTGATCGGGTTTTCTGCGTTCCTCGGACTCGCAACGGTCATCCTGCTCCAGTGATGGCCGCCGCCATGGGGTCGATGGCACCGAACTTGCTGTGCGGCGAGGCTGCGTCAGGCCTGGCGCGCATCCTGGATCGTCGATGACAAGCCGAATGACCATCTCGCCGGCCGGGCTCGAACTGGTGAAGTCGTTCGAGGGCTTTCGGGCGCGCGCGGTCCGCCTCGCCGATGGCCGCTGGATGGTCGGGTACGGACACACGCGCGCCGCGCGCGAGGGGGTGGTCGTGGACGCCGCCCAGGCAGAAGCCCTGCTGCGCTCGGACCTGCGGCCGATCGAGGCGGCGTTGTCGGAGTGGGTGCACGCCCCCTTGCTGCAGAACCAGTTCGATGCGCTGGTCTCATTCGCCTTCAACATCGGCCTTTCCCAATTCCGCCAGAGCGAGGTCGTCCGCGCGCTGAATCGCGGCGCGCCCCTCGAGGCAGCGCGCGCCATGCAACCCTGGTGCATGGCCCGTCAAAATGGAGAGGCGGTTGTCGTTGACGCCCTGGTGCGCCGCCGGGCGATCGAGACGGCACTGTTTCTCCAGCATCCCGGCGGCACACCGGCCGCACCCACAGCGGTCCTTGCCCCGCAGCCTGCGCCAGCCAGTGCGCACCCGCACGCCATTGCACCGACCGATCCTGGACTGTCTCTGGACACGCCCGACACGGGTGGGGCCCCTTCCGACGGGTTTCGAAGGGATCCCTCGCCCACGCAGGCGCCCGGGTCATGGCTACGCAGCCTCTTGCAATCCGAAGAACCCACGCGCGCGGCGCTGGAGGCCGAGCGCGAACGCATGCGCAGCGCGGCTGAGGGCGATCGGACGGGGGATTATGGGTCGGAATGGGCAGGCGGCGAATGGGCGCGCCGCGGCCCGCAGCGCACAGCGTCCGTTGACCGGGCGGAGGCGCCCCTGGTGCGGCGCGACGCCGCACGCCGCGCCGAGCTCTGGCCGGCCTTGATGGGCATGGCCGGTGCAGCCCTGCTGGGCGGTGTGCTGGGTTCGGGATGGACACGCAATCCGTCCGGCGCCGACCCTTTGGCGTCCATCCTGGCCCTTCTGGCAGGAACGGTGGCCGTGGTGGCCACACTGGCCCACGTCCTGGGCGGGCGCAGGCGCTGAAATCGCCCGCACCCTTGCCGCGCGAACACGGGCGTTCCAAAGAGCGGTCATGCTCAGAAACGCTTACCCCACCCTCGACTTCGACCTTGGTGAAACCGCAGACGCCCTGCGCGACAGCGTACAGCGCTTTGCCGAGAACGAGATTGCACCCCTCGCCGCCGAGATCGACCGGACCGACAGCTTCCCCCGCCATCTCTGGCCCAAGATGGGCGAGATGGGCCTTCTGGGCATCACGGTCGAGGAAGAGGATGGCGGCAGCGGCCTGGGCTATCTGGAACATGTGATCGCGATGGAAGAAGTCAGCCGCGCGTCAGCGTCGGTCGGACTGTCCTACGGCGCCCATTCGAACCTGTGCGTGAACCAGCTTCGCCGATGGGGCACGCCAGACCAGAAGGCGCGCTATCTGCCGGGCCTGGTCAGCGGTAGGCATGTCGGCAGCCTCGCCATGAGCGAGGCCGAAGCCGGCTCGGACGTCGTTTCGATGAAGCTGCGGGCCGAGCGGCGCGGTGACCGCTATGTGCTGAACGGCGGAAAGCTCTGGATCACCAATGCCAAGGAGGCCGACACGCTGATCGTGTATGCCAAGACGACCCCCGAGGCGGCCAGCCGCGGCATCACAGCCTTTCTGATCGAACGGGACTTCAAGGGATTTTCGGTCGCCCAGAGCCTCGACAAGCTGGGCATGAGGGGCTCGCCCACGGGCGAGCTCGTGTTCGAGGACTGCGAGGTTCCGGCCGAGAATGTCATGGGCCCGCTCGACGGCGGCGCGGGGGTCCTGATGTCGGGTCTCGACTATGAGCGGGCCGTGCTGGCCGCCGGTCCGCTGGGCATCATGCAGGCCTGCCTCGATGTGGTGCTGCCCTATCTGCACGAGCGGCGCCAGTTCGGCCGCCCCATTGGCGAGTTCCAGCTGATGCAGGGCAAGATCGCGGACATGTATGTCACCCTCTCGACGGCCCGCGCCTATGTCTATGCGGTGGCCAAGGCGTGCGACCGGGGCCTCACCACCCGCAAGGATGCGGCCGGCGCGATCCTTTACGCCGCGGAAAAGGCGACCTGGATGGCGCTCGAGGCGATCCAGTGCCTGGGCGGCAATGGCTATATCAACGACTATCCGACCGGGCGGCTGCTGCGCGACGCCAAGCTCTACGAGATCGGCGCAGGCACCAGCGAGATCCGGCGCTGGCTGATCGGGCGCGAGCTGTTCGGCGAGACGGCCTGACCGCCGGCGAGGGCGTTTCGCGACCTGCCGGCCGCGTGGCGGACGCCGTTTCCATCGCCTCTTGGGATCGTCGGATTTCGATTGCGTTCGCCCTTCGTTCCGCCATCATGAGCCTCTCTTCAGGAGGGTGAGCGTGATGGGCTGGCGCGGGACGATGACAGGCGGGTTTGGCGCACTGCTGGTGTGTTTGGTGGCGGGGTGTGCTGACCAGGGCGGCGGGGTGGCGTCGCAGGCCGATCCCAAGGCGGGCCTGACGCGCGGCGAGCACGCGCGCGTGACAGGCGTGATCGATGGCGATCAGCTGATCCTCGACACCGGCCTGCGGGTGCGTCTGGCGGGCATCGAGGCGCCGCGGCTGTCGCGCCGTGACGGCGAGGACTGGCCGCTCGCGGCCGAAGCCAAGGCCGCGCTCGAGGCGGCGACTGTCGGGCGCGACGTCGATCTTTGGTATGGGGGCCAACAGCGCGACCGCTCGGGAAAGACGGCCATCGCCCATGTGTTCGTGACCGACGAGACCGGAATGGAGCACCCCGTCCAGGATATGCTGGTCGACCGCGGTCTGGCGCGTGTGCGCACCTGGGCCGACAACCGGGCTGGCGCGACCCGACTGCTGGCGCGCGAGGACGCCGCACGGCTGGCCCGCACCGGCATCTGGTCCGAGGCGTTCTATGCGCCGCTGGCGGCCGCCCCTGACTTGCCGACCGGGCGCTGGATGATCGTCGAGGGCAGGGTCAAGACCGTCCAGCGCAATGGCGACCGGGTCTTTCTCAACTTTGGCGACGACTGGAAGACCGACTTCACCGTTACCGTGGCGGGCGAGGACCTGGCAGCATGGCCGAATGGGGCCGATGACCTTGCACGGCTGGCCTTGGCCGATGTCCGTGTGCGGGGTCGTGTCCGCGCGCTCAATGGGCCGCTGATGAGCCTTGACTGTCCCGAACAGATCGAGGTGCTCGCCCCGGCGTCGGTCGCGGCAGGGCCGGCTAGCGCACGTCCTGCCCGGCTGGAGCGTCCGGTCGCCCCATCCACGCCAGGAGGGGCTTGAGCGGCAGCGCCCAGGCCAGGCCCGCCACAGTATAGAAGGCCAGCTGGACAGCCCAGTGCTGCTCGACGATCATCCCGCCAAGCGTGGCGGCCCCGACGACATAGGCCGACAGGAACACGAGCAGGCCCATCATCCCGAGCAGTGTGCGGGTCGAGCGTTTCACGGTCAGGCTCCGGGGTGGTTTGCCGAGACATGCTGCCGCAGCAGGGTGGACAGGCACGAGCGGTTAGATAGGTGCGTCGCCGCATACTTGGAGTCCGCGCAGTGAGCCACGCACCTACCCTGCCCTCCAGCGCCGCCCCGGACCGCGCGGTCGGGCTGTGGTTCATGTCGATCGTGGCGCTGGTGGTGGTCATGATCCTGGTCGGGGGGGCCACCCGCCTGACGGATTCGGGCCTGTCGATCGTCGAGTGGCGGCCCGTGACGGGTGCCATCCCGCCGCTGACCGAAGCCCAGTGGCTGGCCGAGCTGGAAAAGTACCGCTCGACCACGGAATACCAGATCCAGAACCGTGGCATGTCCATGGAAGAGTTCAAGGTGATCTTTTGGTGGGAATGGGGGCACCGCCAACTGGGGCGCCTGATCGGCCTGGTCTATGCCGTCGGTTTCATCGTCTTTGCGGTTTCGGGACGGCTGCGCGGCCGGATGGTCGCGGCCAGCGTGCTGTTCGCGCTCGGCGGGCTGCAGGGCGCGATCGGATGGTGGATGGTGTCCAGCGGCCTCGTCGGCCGGCTGGACGTGGCGCCCTACAGGCTGGCCGTGCACCTGGGACTGGCCTTCATCATTGTCGTGCTGGCATGGCGCCTGGCCATGCATTACCTCCGCCCTGCGCGTGCCGCCGGCAGCGGCCGGGACGCGATCGCATGGGCCTTTGCCGCAGCGGTGCTGGTCCAGGTGCTGCTTGGCGCGCTGGTGGCGGGCAATGATGCCGGGCGGACCTATACCGACTGGCCGACACTGGGCGGCGAGTGGTTCCCCTCGTCCTATCTTGCCGAAGCGCCCTGGTGGCGAAACATGGTTGAGAACCTTGCCGCGGTGCAGTTCAACCACCGCGTCGGCGGCTATCTGGTGTTCGCGTTCGGCCTGTGGATCGGGTGGCGGGCATGGCGCCAGGGGCACCGCGTCACGGGCGCGGTGATTGGCGGCTCGGTAACATGGCAGCTGGTGGTGGGCGTCATCACGCTGCTGAACGCGGCACCGTGGCATCTGGGCCTGCTGCACCAGGGCGGCGCGGTCGTGCTCTGGCTGGCCGCGGTGCATTTCGCCCTTCACGCGCGTGCGGTATCTCGATACCGCACGCCGGAAATCCATGCTGCACAGGCATCTGCCGGGGTGACTTGACACCGAACGGACACGCCCGTAGGTGCCGCGGCTCTGTCGGGGGCCTCCTGCCCGCGACGCCCGGACCTGTTGTCTCCATGCAAACCCGTTCCGCCAAACCGGCAGACGTGCAGCCGAACTGGATCGTGATCGACGCCGAAGGCGCGGTCGTCGGCCGTCTGGCCGCATTCATCGCCATGCGCCTGCGCGGCAAGCACCGCGCCGATTTCACTCCCCATGTCGACACCGGCGACCACGTCGTCGTGATCAATGCCGACAAGGTGGTGTTCACCGGCCGCAAGACCGAGCAGAAGACCTATTACTGGCATACCGGTTATCCCGGCGGCATCAAGGAGCGGACCGCCGGACGCATCCTGGCCGGGCGCTTCCCCCAACGCGTCCTCGAAAAGGCCGTCCAGCGCATGCTGCCCAAGGAAAGCCCGCTCGCCCGGCGCCAGCTGGCCAAGCTGCGGGTCTATGCCGGCAATGCCCATCCCCACGAAGCCCAGGGGCCGACCCCTGTGGACTTTGTGTCGCTCAATCCAAAGAACCGCGGAGCACGCTGACCATGTCCGACGAGCGTGGACTCGAAGCCCTGGGCGAACTGACCGGCACCACCCAGCCGGTTGGCGGAACCCACATCGCAATCCCCCGCGAACCCAAGCGCGACAAGTTCGGGCGCGCCTACGCCACCGGCAAGCGCAAGAACGCCGTCGCGCGCGTCTGGGTCAAGCCCGGCTCGGGCAAGATCGAGATCAATGGCCGCGATCAGGGCGTGTATTTCGCACGCCCCGTTCTGCGGATGATGATCCAGCAGCCCTTCGTGGTCAGTGGCCGTGTCGGCGAGTTCGATGTCATCTGCACGGTGGCCGGCTCGGGCCTGTCCGGTCAGGCAGGCGCGGTGCGTCACGGCATCGCAAAGGCGCTGGCGGACTATGAGCCCGGCGTGCGCAAGGCGCTGAAGGATGTGGGTTTCCTCACGCGTGACCCGCGTGTCGTCGAGCGCAAGAAGTACGGCCGCGCCAAGGCGCGCCGCAGCTTCCAGTTCTCCAAGCGCTGAGGCCTTCCCACACCTGCATCATTCCGGCGGGCGGTCCTCGGGGGCCGCCCGTTCGTATTTGGCACGTTTGATCCATCACACTCCGGAGCATCGTCATGACCGAGCGCCAGCGTGCTGCCGTGATCGGAGCGTCCGGTTATACGGGCGCTGAAACGCTGCGGCTGTTGGCTGGACACGACCGGGTGGAGGTTCGGGCCGTCACGGCCAATGCGCAGGCGGGCCGCCAGCTGGGCGAACTCTTCCCCCACCTTGCGCCGGCCTATCCATCGACAATGCTGGTGCGCGCCGAAGACGTCGCATGGGACAGCATCGACGTGGCCTTCGGATGCCTGCCTCATGGGGCCAGCGAGGCCCTGCTCGGCGCGCTGCCGGCCCATGTGCGGATCATCGACCTGTCCGCTGATTTCCGCTTCCGCGACCCCGACGTCTATGCCGCGACCTATGGCCGTGCGCACCTCAATCCGGCACGCTCGCACGCGGCGATCTATGGTCTGACCGAATTTGCGCGCCCTGCCCTCCTGCGCGCGCGCCATGAAACCATCATCGCCTGTCCCGGCTGCTATCCCACGGCCACGCTTCTGGCGCTGCTGCCGCTGGCCGAGCGCGCGCTGATCCTTGCAGACGACATCATCATCGACGCCAAGTCAGGGGTTTCCGGCGCCGGACGGGGCCTGCAGGAAGCCAATCTGTTCGCCGAGGCCGCCGAGGGACTGCATCCCTATGCCGTGGGGGCGCACCGCCACGCCCCCGAGATCGAACAGGAACTGGCCCAAGCCTTCGGCGCTGCGTTGCGGGTGAATTTCACGCCCCATCTGGTGCCGATGGTGCGCGGGGAATTGGTCACCTGCCATGTGAAGACGGCCCACGGCGCAAGCCCGGACGACTTGCGCGCTGCCCTGGTCGAGCGATTTGCCGATGAGCCGTTCGTGGACGTGCTGGCGCCCGGCATCGCCCCCGACACCCGCCATGTGCGCGGAACCAATCACTGCCTGATCAGCGTCTTCGCCGACCGCCTGCCCGGGCGCGCCATCATCGTGGCAGTGATCGACAATCTGGTGAAGGGCTCGGGCGGCCAGGCCATCCAGAACCTGAATGTGGTCGCAGGCTGGCCCGAAGCCACGGGCCTGATCCATCAGCCCCTCTTCCCCTGAGGGCACGGGGCCGGATCAATAAGCGGCGTAGCTCTTTTCCTCGATGATGGTGCTGCCCAGCAGGGTGTTGATCTCACGCTTGAGTTCAGCACGGCGGTCATTGGTCACATAGACTGCACGGGCCAGCGAAACGAACTCCTCGCCAAAGCTGGACGCGCGTTCGCAGTCGCGGATGTCGTCCTCGACGTCCCACAGTGTTTCGTTGATCGACTGGAGCGTCTCGGTCAGATCGTCCAGCGTCTCCGAGGCTGGAAGCCTTTCGTTCAGAACCGCTTCAAGCAGCGCCAGTTCGCGCTTCACATTGTCCAGCTTTGAAGCGTCGGTAATGCGCTCAGCCTTGATGCGCAGGATGGTGATCTTGTCGACCAGTTCGCCCGGGGCGACGGGAATCATGACGTGCATGGGCGGGGAATCCTCTTGGCGCGCGCTGCTGTCAGGCGTCCGCCGCTGCCGGTACGATGGTGACGGACTCGCCGCAACCACAGGCATCGGTTTCGTTCGGATTGCGGAACACAAAGCGGCTGGCGACAGCGGTCGTCACGAAGTCGATGACGCTGCCCACCAGAAACAGCACGGCGTTGGCGGCAACCAGGATCTCGACCCCCCCGGACTCGACCCGCTCGTCCAGGCGATCCGCCTCGTCGGCATAGGACATGGTGTATTCCATGCCGGCGCATCCACCATTCTTGACGCCGACCCGCAGGAACCGGTGCTGGCCCTCCTGCATCAGCGTGCGCACGCGTTCGGCAGCGGCCGGGGTCAGGGTCACCAGTGCGCGTCTGTGCCTTTGCATGGGCGCGGTCCTCAGTACATGTTCAGTTCGAGCTTGGCCTCGTCGCTCATGCGCGCCGACGTCCAGGGCGGCTCGAAGACCAGGTTCACCTTGACGCTGGACACGCCGCGTACGCGGGCGACGGCGGCTTCGACCCATCCGGGCATCTCGCCGGCGACGGGGCAGCCGGGCGCGGTCAGTGTCATCTCGACGTCGACATGCCGATCATCATTGATGTCGACCTTGTAGATCAACCCCAATTCATAGATGTCGACGGGAATCTCGGGATCATAGACGGTTTTCAGCTCCGTCACGATATCGTCGGTCAGCCGGTCGAGTTCGGCCTGCGACAGCGTCGTCGCGTCCGTCTGGAGTTCGGCCGTGGCCGCAGTCGTCGGAAGAGCGGTCGACATGGCGTCCTTCACATGAGCATTCGGCCGGCAAGGTCAAGCGCGTCGAGGAACTGGTCGACGTCGTCCGCGCTGGAATACACCCCCAGGGAAGCGCGCGCCGTCGCGGTCACGCCGAGATGTGTCATCAGCGGCTGCGCGCAGTGATGTCCAGCACGGATGCACACCCCGCGACGATCGAGGATCTGGGCCACATCATGGGGATGCGCGCCGCGCAGGTTGAAGGCGACCACCGGGCGCGCCTCGAGCGCCGGACCATAGACATCCACGCTGTTGCGGCGACGCAATCCCAACAAAAGCCGCGCGCCGAGCCCGCGCTCGTGTGCCTCGACCGCCGCACGGGGCAGCGTGCGGACGAAGTCGATCGCCGCCGACAGGCCGACCGCCTCGGTGATGGCAGGGGTGCCCGCCTCGAACCGGTGCGGGGCAACATTGAACGAGACGCCATCGCGCGAGACGCGGTCGATCATTTCCCCGCCGCCCTGCCAGGGCGGGAGGCTGTCGGCCCATGCCTCGGCCATGATACACACCCCGATCCCGGTCGGGCCGTACAGCTTGTGCCCCGAGAACACGTAAAAATCGCAACCGAGCGCCTGAACGTCGATGTCCTGGTGCACTACTGCCTGGCAGCCATCGAGCAGGATGGCGGCCCCGTGGGCACGGGTGATCGCGCAATAGGCCTCGGCCGGCTGCACGGTTCCGAACACATTGGACATGTGCGAAAGCGCGACCAGCCGGGTGCGCGGCGTCATCGCCGCCTCGAGCGCCTGCGGCGCAACCACGCCCTCGGCGTCAGGCTCGAGCCAGACCAGTTTCAACCCCCGCGCCGCCGCCAGCATCTGCCAGGGTACGATGTTGGCGTGATGCTCCATGACAGAGAGGACGATCTCGTCGCCGGCCCGCAGCGTGGCCCCGAAAGTGCCAGCCACCAGATTGATGCCCTCGGTCGCGCCGCGGGTGAAGACCACGCAGCGGGCATCGGGCGCGTTCACGAAGGCGCGCACCGCCTCGCGCGCGGCTTCGAATGCCTCGGTCGCGCGCGCGGCCAGGCCATAGAGCCCGCGATGCACATTGGCATAGCTGGAGCGCTGGAAGGCCGACATGGCGTCGATCACGCTACCCGGTTTCTGCGCCGACGCGGCCGTGTCGAGAAAACACAGCGGATGGCCATTCTCGGTGCTGGACAGCACCGTGAACTGCGCACGCACGGCCGCGGCGTCGAAATGCACGGAATGCACGTGCGCCGCGTCAGTCACGCCCTGCCCCCAATTGCGCGTCCAGCCAGGCAGCAATGGTCGAGCCGACCTCGTCGCCGATCGCCGCGGGCAGCCAGTCCGGCACGGCGGCGCCGACGAAGGCCTGGATCAGCAGGGCCCGCGCCTCGTCACGACCGATCCCCCGCGAGCGCATGTAGAACAGCGCGCCTTCATCCAGTGCCCCGGCGGTGTTGCCGTGCGCGCATTCGACATCGTCGGCATAGATTTCAAGCTCTGGCTTGGCGAGGATCTCCGCGCCGTCGGCCAGCAAGAGGCCGTCATGGTGCTGTTCGGCCAGGGTCCGCTGGGCGTCACGAGCGACGGTGATCCGCCCCTGAAAGACACCTCGGCCGCGCGCATCGACCACGCCCTTCACCAGTTGCGTGGTGCGCGCGCCGCCCACCGAATGAAGAACGCGGCTGGTCAGGTCCGCGTGCCGACCGCTCGCCACCAGATAGGCACCGCGCAGCTCGGTCTGCGCGCCCTGACCGGCGACCTCGACCTCGGTTTCCAGACGCGCATAGCGCCCGCCGAAAGACAGGGTGAACTGATGAAATCGCGCGCCTTCATCCAGCGTGACGCGGCACCGATCCAGTGTCGTGCCGTCACCGTGCTGAAGCACCACGCGTGTCAGAAGCCCCCCCTCGGCAACACGGACGTCGCGGCTGCGGACCTGCAGGCCTGCGCCATCGATACGGTCGATCCAGATGCGCGACTCACCCGGACCAACAGATGCCTGCTCATGTCGCCCCATCGCCGCGGCGACCTGAACCAGGACCGGATCGTCCGCCCCCTTGGACGGCGCATCGCCAAGCACGGTGTCTGCCAGCGCCGCGTCGAGCGGTGACCAGCGCCAGTCCTCATGTCGGCGCCCGGGAAGCTGGATTGCCCTGGCCATCATGCCGCCTTAAGGAAGCGGTCATAGCCCTCGCCCTCGAGGCGCTCGGCCAGATCGGGGCCACCGGTTTCGACCACGCGCCCGCCCACCAGGACGTGCACACGATCAGGACGCACATGATCGAGCAGGCGCTGATAATGGGTGATGACCAGCATTCCGCGGTCAGGCGCGCGCATGGCGTTCACCCCATCGGCCACGATCCGCAAAGCGTCGATGTCGAGGCCCGAGTCGGTTTCGTCGAGGATGGCAAAGCGCGGCTGCTGCAGCATCATCTGCAGGATTTCCATGCGTTTCTTCTCGCCGCCCGAAAAGCCGACATTCAGAGGCCGCTTGAGCATTTCGGGGTCCATGCGCAGGGCCGCCGCGCGGTCACGCACCAGCCTGAGCACGTCGCCCGCCGCCATGTCCGCTTCGCCCCGCGCGCGGCGGTTGGCGTTGATCATCGCCTTCAGGAAGGTCATGGTTGAAAGGCCCGCGATCTCCAGCGGGTATTGGAAGGACAGGAAGAGCCCCGCACGGGCGCGCTCTTCCGGATCCGTCCCCAGCACCTCGCGCCCATCCAGCAGCACCGAACCGCCCAGGATCTCGTAGCCCTCGCGTCCTGCCAGTGCATAGGCCAGCGTGGACTTGCCCGCGCCATTGGGCCCCATGATCGCGTGGACCTCGCCCGCCGGGACATCCAGCGAGAGGCCATCGAGGATGGTGCGGCCTTCGACCGCCACGCGCAGGTCGGTGATCGTCAGCAGCATGTCCGCATCCTTCCTGTTGCGTGGCGATCGCCGCCCCTGGCGTGCCGGGTGGTGCGCCTCATCCCACGCTGCCTTCAAGGCTGACCGCCAGCAGCTTCTGGGCCTCGACGGCGAACTCCATGGGCAATTGCTGCAGGACGTCGCGCACGAACCCGTTCACCAGAAGCGCGACCGCCTCTTCTTCGCCGATTCCGCGCTGTCTGAGATAGAACAGCTGGTCCTCGGAGAGGCGGGTCGTGGTCGCCTCGTGCTCGAAATTCGCCTTGGCCGTGCGCGTTTCGACATAGGGCACGGTGTGGGCGGCGCAGCGATCCCCGATCAGCAGGCTGTCGCACTGGGTGAAGTTGCGTGCGCCCGCGGCACGGGCGTGCGCGCTGACCAGCCCGCGATAGGTGTTTGACGACCGCCCTGCCGAAATCCCCTTGGAGATGATGCGCGAGCGGGTGTTGCGCCCCAGATGGATCATCTTGGTGCCGGTGTCTGCCTGCTGGCGGCCATTCGTCACCGCGATCGAATAGAATTCGCCGACGCTGTCGTCGCCGCGCAGCACGCAGCTGGGATACTTCCATGTGATCGCGGACCCGGTCTCGACCTGGGTCCAGCTGATCCGCGAGCGCGCGCCGCGACAGTCGCCGCGCTTGGTGACGAAGTTGTAGATACCGCCGCGGCCTTCGGCGTCACCCGGCCACCAGTTCTGGACGGTGGAATACTTGATCTCGGCGTCGTCCAGCGCGACCAGTTCGACGACGGCCGCATGCAGCTGGTTCTCGTCGCGCATCGGCGCCGTGCAGCCCTCGAGATAGGACACATAGGCCCCGCGGTCGGCGATGATCAGCGTTCGCTCGAACTGGCCGGTGCCCTGTGCGTTCATCCGGAAATAGGTGCTCAGCTCCATCGGGCATCGCACGCCGGGCGGCACATAAACAAACGAGCCGTCCGAAAAGACTGCGCTGTTCAGCGTGGCAAAGAAGTTGTCCGAAGTCGGCACGACGCTGCCGAGGTATCGCTGGACCAGCTCGGCGTGCTCGCGGACCGCCTCGCTCATGGGGCAGAAGATGACCCCGGCCTTTGCCAGTTCCTCCTTGAAGGTGGTTCCGACCGAGACGCTGTCAAAGACGGCATCGACAGCCACCTTTGGCGCCCCCTCGACGCCCAGCAGGATTTCCTGCTCGCGCAGAGGGATGCCCAGCTTGGCATAGGTCTCGAGGATGGCAGGGTCGATTTCGTCCAGGCTCTTGACCGTCGGCTTGGCCTTGGGCGCGGCGTAATAGTGCGCATCCTGATAGTCGATCGCCGGATAGCCCAGCATGGCCCAGCGGGGCTCTTCCATCTGCTGCCAGCGCTCGAACGCCTCGAGACGCCAGGCAAGCATCCACTCGGGTTCGTCCTTCTTGGCCGAGATGTAACGGACCGTCTGCTCGCCGAGGCCCTTGGGCGCAAGCTCCTGCTCGATATCGGTGACAAAGCCATGCCGATAGCGGTCGGCCTCGAGCGCGCGGACGTCCTCGATGGTCTGCTGGACCGCAGGCATTTCAGCTCACTCCTTCGGCGAACGCACCGGACCGGGTCGGGCGCACGCGCGTCGCCACCATGTTCAGCGCCTCGGCGACCCGCTTACCCTCGTGTGCGTGCGACGACCAGCCGAACGACACCCGTACAGCACAAGCGGCCATGTCGGCGCTGTGGCCCATCGCCTCAAGGACCGTGCTGCGCCTGACCTTGCCCGAACCACAGGCACTGCCGGCACTGATCGCCACACCGGCAAGGTCCATCGCCATCACCACAGTCGCAGACTCCAGCCCGGGCAGTATCACGCAGCTGGTGTTTCCAAGCCGCGGCCCATCCGCCCCGACGATATGAGCGCCGGGCAAAAGGTCCGCAACAGCCGCTTCAAAGCCCGCGCGGGCCTCATAGGCAAAGCTCAGGTCGGGCAGATTGCCCACGACATGCGCGAACGCTGCAATGGCAGGCGCGTTTTCGGTGCCTGGGCGCCGGCCGTCCTCCTGTCCGCCGCCCACCTGGGCCGGGGCGAAGGCAAACATCGGCCCCAGGCGCAGCACACCGACCCCCGGGCCGGCGCCGATCTTGTGCCCGGAGATGACCAGCCCATCGGCATCCGAAAACTGCGCGCCATCGATACGGGCCCAGGCCTGGCTGGCGTCGACCAGCAGCATCGCCCCGGCACGGTGAACCAGAGCCGCAAGCGCGCCGATGGGTTGGATGACGCCCGTCTCGCTGTTGGCGGCCTGGATGACGACGAGGGTGCCGGGCGCGAGGTAGGCGGCCAACGCCTCCGCCCGCACCAGTCCGGACGCATCGACCGCAACCACCTGCACTTCGGGAAGTTGGGCGACCGCAGCCTGGACGGCGGGATGCTCGGTCGCGCCGATCACGGCGCGCCGCACCCCGGCTCGGGCCGCACCGCGCACCGCCAGATCGAGGGCTTCACTGGCGCCGGAACAGAAAACCACCGAGCCAGGCTGGCATCCAAGCGCGCGGGCCACGCGGGCTCGCGATGTCTCGATCAATGCACGCGCCGCGCGGCCCTCCTGGTGGGCGGAAGAGGCGTTGCCGGCCGTCTCGAGGGATGCGACGAACACCTCCTTGGCGGCGGGCAGGATCGGGGTCGTTGCGTTGTGGTCGGCGTAGATACGCATGGTCACAGGCCGCCTCGCAGCGACCGGCCCTCATCAGATGGCGACGCGCGCGCCGGTCAGGCGGCCTCCTGCCGCCGTTCGACCGCAACCGGAACCGCGCGCGGGATGCGCCCGCTTAGCACGTCCTGGAGCGAGACCGAAGACAGGAAGTCCTCGATATTGCGGCCCAGCGCCTCCCACAGATCGTGGGCGACGCAGCGGCGCCCTGTATCGGAACAGTCCTCGATCGCGCCATCCTCACAGCCGCCCGGGCCAATCGCCTCGTTCACGGCGACCACGATCTCGGCGATGCTGGTCTGGCCGGCCGTTCGCGCCAGCCTGTAGCCCCCGCCCGGTCCGCGTACACTGGTGACCAGGCCCGAACGCCTCAGGCGCGAAAAGAGCTGTTCGAGATAGGAAAGAGAGATCGCCTGGCGCGCGGCGATGTCCTGAAGCGGCACCGGGCGCTCGTCTCCCTGATGCATGGCCAGATCCGCCATGGCCATTACAGCATATCGACCCTTGGAAGTCAGGCGCATATCCATAACTCCTTGCGGCAGTGTCGCGCCGCCGCACCGTATGCTAACGGCGCCGCCCGCTTGCCGGCTCCCTCGTGGAGCTAGTTTTCCGACCGCGCTGGTCAAGAATTTCGCCTGCACGAGCGCACGCTCGACGTCATGAAGGTCCATCAACGATGCCGGAACTGATCATCCAAGGGCCCGCCGGGCGCATCGAGGCGCGCTACAATGCGGGCCCGACCGAGAATGCGCCGATTGCGCTGGTGCTGCACAGCCACCCGCGCGCGGCCGGCAACCTGCAGGATCGGGTCACCGTCGTTCTGGCCCGCACCTTCCAGTGCTTCGGCTTTGCGGTGATGCGGTTCAACTTCCGCGGCGTCGGACGCAGCATGGGTACGTTCGACAACGGCAAGGGCGAGCTTGAGGATGCGGCGTCGGCGCTGGATTACCTGCAGGCCCAGAACCCCGACGCGCGCGAGTGCTGGGTCGCGGGCCACTCGTTCGGCGCAGTCACGGCACTGCAGCTGCTGATGCGGCGGCCCGAGATCAAGGGCTTCATTTCGGTTGCACCACCCGTCGAGCACTATGACCTGAGCTTTCTGGCGCCCTGCCCGGCCTCGGGGGTCGTGCTCTATGGGTCGCGGGACAGCGTGGCGCGCGCGATCGAGGTCGAGCGCGCGGTTCAGCGGATCAAGACCCAGAAAGACATCAAGGTCGACTACAGGCTGATCGATGGCGCCGATCACCTGTTCGACACCAATCTGGAGGCGGTCGAGCGCGAGGCGATCGACTATCTGGAGTTGCGCCTGCAGCGCCCCGCCGGCCCGCTGGGTGAGGAACTCTAGGACGTCCGCGGATCGGGGTCTCAGACCCGCATATCAGGGGGATGGCTGTGCGGCCGGCGCCAGGGTGGGCGTCGGCTGTGTCGCGGGCGGCGGCGGGGTGGCCTGGACCGTTCGGGCCTCCGTGTCGGACGGCTCGAACAGGCGTCGCAGGATGCCCGGCGCCAGCGCCGAAAGCGGGTTCACGCCGACCCGCGTCGCCGTATACGGGCCGCGCAATGACCAGGTGACCCCCACCACGCCCTCGCCGGGCCGCGACACCAGGACATTGCCCAGCAAAGGCAGGTTCCCCAGGAACGAATTCACCCCGTAAGCCGGCGCCAGCACGCCGTCGAGGTCGATGGTTCGTTCGGTGACGTTCACGCTGCCGCGAGCAGTGACCCCCATCGCAGGACCGGTGGCACGCAGGTCCGGCAAGCCGACCCGGCCGTCCGCGAAGGTGACCGGGCCATCCAGACGGGTGAAGAACAGCCCGCCACCCGACAGGGTGTCCGCGAGCCCCCGAAGCGATCCCAGCGACAGGATCTGCGCCAGTGCAGGCGCGCGCTCGAGGCGGAAATCGCGCGCGGCAACCGCTCCGGTAAAGCGCGGCGCCCCCTCGACCAGGCTGACATGGCCGGAAATGGCCGCGCGCCCGCCGCTGAGCTGACCGCCCAGCCCGAGGGCCTCGGCAAAGGCCCCGGTGTCGCCGAAACGCGCTTCCAGCGCCTGGCGACCGCCGGCGTCCCTGGCGCCGACATCGAGCGACACCGGCCCCCCCGGGGCGCGCCCACGAAGCGCGATGGTCGGCACCCCGCCCGCGCGGGTGTTCACCGAAAGGCGGGCATCCGACAGCGCGAGCGTGGGTCCAAAGCCCATGCGCTCGACATCGACCTGCAGCGACACCGCCGCACCGCGCTCCGTCCGGCCCGCGCCCAGACCTGCAAGTTCAAGCGGAGGCACGCCGAAATCGAGCGCACGGCCCGAAACCGAAAGCTCGAGCCCCTCAGGGGTGGACCGGCCACGCACCGCTGCATCGAGGCGTCCCTCTAGGCGGGCGCGCTCGGCCTCCAGAAGGGCCAGCCGTCCGTCGGGCGTCAGGGCAAGCGTTCCGGCCAGCGTCAGCCCGGCGCCTGCGAAATTCAGGTCACGCAGAACGATGCCGCCGTCCGGCGAGCGCTCGAGCGCTGCGGTCAGGCTGGCCGGTGCTCCGGCCGCCTTTGTCCAGAAGTCGAGTGGTGCGCGCAGCTGGGCCGACGCCAGATCCGCCTGGAGGCGTGCCGACTGCAGTCGCGTGCCCGACCACACCCCTTCGACCTGTGCCGGCACCGGGCCACGCAGCCAGGCGCGCGTGGGCACCCCGAAGGTGTCGAGCTCACGCGGGCTGAAGGTGCCGTCGAACGAGAACTGCGCCTGTCCCTGTTGCGGTGCGCGCACCAATTGCTGGTCCCAGACCACGTCGCCCGAGGTCTCTCCCATGGTCGCCGGGCCCGCGAACCGGATCCGGGCCAGGTCGCCGGACACCTCGAGCCCCGGAGAGCGGATCGACAGCCGCCGATCGCGACTGACGGCCGAAACACCCGTGACGCGGCCGCTGTACGAGGCGGCGGTCATCGGCGCATTCTCATCATCCAGCGGGCGGCGGAAGGACAGCTGAAAGCTGCCGCTTCCGCTGGTCGCGGCGGGATCGAAGGGTTGGGCTGCGATGACATCGGGCATCATCGCGCCCAACAGCTCCAGCATCGATCGCGCGCCGCCGCTCGCCGCAGCGTTCACCACCATCTCTGGCCGCGGTGCGCGCACGTCCGGGATCGTGAAGGCCGAATTGCGTACCTGAACACCCATCAGCCGCGCCGAAGGCACGCGCACCGAGAGCGTCCGCCCTGTCAGCCGAAGCGACCCTGCGCTGTCGGCGATCACCGGCATGCGCCCCCCGGGCGCAAGGTCGACGCCGGTGAAGTCGAGCCGCAGATCGACCGAATCGTCATCCGGCCGCTCGGAACGGATCTCGTCGCCCGACAGATGCAGGCCCAGCGTCAGGTTGCGGACCGTGGCCGTGCGCAGGGCGCGCTCGGCCCAGGCCCGGGTGTTGGGGGCGATCGCCTCGGGCCATGCGGCCAGCGCCTGTTGGCGCGACATCGAGCGCTCCATAGCGGTGCGCAGGACAAGGCGTTCGATGTCGCCATTCGGCGCGATCACCATCGACATGGTGCCGCCCGCCGTCTGGTTCTCGATCCGTGCGGAATAGCGCTCCAGGCGCAGGGTGCGGGTCGCGAGGGTGAAATCCCCCTGCCCGGAGACATCGGTCAGCTCGACAATCGGGCCGCGGCCCACGGGGAATGCCAGCGCCTCGAGGTCGGCCTGCAGCGCGATCGGCTTTGCGGGCCGGAACAGGCCGCTGGCGTCGGCCAGCGAGCCTCGCCCCAGTACGGTATAGCGGGTGGCGTCCAGCTGGATGCGGTCCAGGATGAATGGCCCGCCCGGGTTCGTGCTGCGGCCGCGGACAGCGACGCGCTTTACCTCGCGCAGCCCGACGCTGTTGGGAAAGCCAAGGTTGCCCGCCGCCAGGTCCAGCCGCCGCAGGTCGAGGCCCTGCCCCGTCCGCACGTCGATACCGGCGTCGAGGTCCACCGCGCCGGCCATCGCCGGCAAGGTGACGGCAGGCACGATATCGGGCAGGTCACCCAAAGGAAAATCATCGAGCGCGACCGCCAGCTCGGCCGAAGCTCGGTCGGGCTTGAGATCGACCCGCACGCGTGCCTGGCCTTCTCCCCGCCGCACGCCGACCGACAGGTGCGGATCGGACTGGCCGGCGGAAAGTGCCGCGGTGACGCCCGGCACGCGCAGGGCCGGTGCCGCCTGAATGCCGGGCGCGGCGACACGCAGCACATTCAGGGTGGCGTCACGAACCTCGAAGCGCTCGAGCGCGCGCCCCTCGCGCAGGCGGTCGACCCCGACCCAGGCGGCCGACAGCACACGGTCGACCATTTGGACCAGATCGGTGGCAGGCGGGACGGCCGGCAGCCGCAAATCCGCCGGCGTTCCGGGTGGACCGAAGGCGATCTCGGCGCTGTTGTCGGGCAGGACCGTCACGCTGACTTCGCCGCCCACCAGCGCCGCCCGGTTCACCGCGATGCGCCCCAGTGCCACGGCCGCGCCGTCCAGCTGGACGATCACATCGCGCACCACGGCGACCGGACGGCGCTCACGGTCCAGAAGCCGCACCGCGCTGGCCTTCAGCACGAGCGCACGATCCGCACTCGACCAGACGAGCGATACCTCGTCGACCTCGGCGGGCTGACCATCACGCAGGCGCGTCAGCGCAGCGGCGATGTCGTCGCGAGCCCACCCGGCATCGACCGGCCCGCTCGCCAGCCGCCAGGCGATGAGGGCCGCAGTGCCGACGGCAATGGTGGCGAGCACCACCAGCAATTCCCCAAGGTGACGGGCGGCCTTCTTCATCGCGACGAACCGTCAGTCACACAGGCTTGACCCGGAACCACCGAAGCCTGACCAGCACGGCATGGATGTGCACGGAGGAGCGAGGATGCGCACGGACACGCAAGGCGCGGGCCTGAAGGTGGGGGACGAGGTGCCAAGGCTGGAACTCCCGCTCGCGGACGGAGGCACGCTCGCGCTGGGCGGACCGTCGACGCACATCCATGTGCTCTATTTTTACCCGAAGGACGATACACCGGGCTGCACCTCGCAGGCGAAGGCGTTTTCGTACCTAAACAGCGCCTTTTCCGCGGCGAACGCCAAGGTGATCGGCATATCGCGCGATGACAGCGCCAGCCATCGCCGGTTTGCCGCCAAGCACGGACTGACCATTGCGCTGGCATCCGACCCTGACGGCAAGGCCTGCGAGGCGTTCGGCGTCTGGGTTGAAAAGTCCCTGTACGGAAAGCGATTCATGGGGATCGAGCGCTCCACCTTCGTGATCGGGACGGATGGTCGCGTTGCGACGGTTTGGCGCAGGGTCAAGGTCGCGGGCCACGCCGAGGCCGTGCTGGGTGCACTCGCCGGACAAACCACAGCACATTAACGCTTTTGAGTGTTGCAATATGACCCCCACATGAACAATAAGCGCTGGGGGCTGGAACACCGTTCAATCGTTTCCGTCGGGTGGCGGCATGTCTGATTTTGGCGCGCGCGCGAAAGCTCAGTTTGACCGCTTCTTCCCGGAGCGGCAAATCTATCACCGCAGCGGCGGTACGGTTAAGTATATCGCCCTGTCACCGGCCAAGCAGGCGGTGCTGGCGACGACGACCGCTGCCGTAGGCGCCTGGTGTCTCTACGCGACGTTCAGCGTGGTGATGACCGGGCACGTCGCCTCCTCCCGCGAGGCCGAGAACGATCGCGACTTCGCCCGCCTCCAGCGCGAACTTCAGGAAGCCAAAGCGCGCGAGATCGCGGCGCGTTCCGAGATGGACGCCCGCGCAAAGCAGTTCGAGACCGACGCCGACCTGCTGGAAGAGCGCCATGAGACCCTTCGCAAGCTGCTTCTGGTGGCCGGCGGTGGCAAGGCCGAAGACGCAATGGTGCCCGACAATGGTCGGGTGTTCATGCAGGCCTCGCTCGAGGAAGCCGAACCGCGGCAGTCGCGGACGGGCTATATCGACGAGACCGCCCAGCCGGTCGCCTATCGCGGCAAGATCAACACCCTTCGGGCCGAGCAGGACAATATCCTGGCCGAAACCGAGGAAACGGCCGTCGCCCGGACCGAGGAAATCCGTTCCATCATCCGGATGACCGGCGTCGGCTCGGCGGTTGTTGCCGAGGGCGGCATGGGTGGCCCCCTGGTCGAGATCGACGCCACCGAGATCGTCCGCAGCCTGGGCGCCCGCGATCCGGCATTCGCGCGCCGCGTGGCCCAGGTCGCCGCCCGGCTTCAGGAATACCGCGCGCTCAGCCAGGTGCGTCAGGCACTGCCGCTTGCGCCGCCCGTGGGCGTGCCTTTCCGCGAAACCTCCGGCTTCGGCGTCCGCTTCGATCCCTTCACCGGCCGCGTGACCCACCATCGCGGCCTGGACATGGCGGCGCATGACGGCGCGCCGATCATTGCAACCTCGCCGGGCCGCGTGGTCTTTGCGGGGGTCAAGGGCGGCTACGGCAACACGGTCGATATCGACCATGGCCATGGCTTCATGACCCGTTACGCCCACCTGCGCAGCTTCAACGTCCGGGTGGGTGACCGCGTTGCCATCGGCCAGCGGATTGCCGCCATGGGGAACACCGGTCGGAGCACCGGCGTGCACCTGCACTATGAGGTGCACTTCCGGGGGCGCCAGATCAATCCTGTCGGTTTCCTGAGGACCGGTCGCTATGTTCAGCAGCAAAGCTAAGGCCCCGGCCGAACTTCCCGCGGTGGTCGAGCCCCCCCCGCGCCGCAGTGCGCCAGCCCGGGTCGCAGCGGCTGCTCTGGCGCCATCGCTGATCCAGCCGGACGTGGTGTTTCGCGGGACGCTGGAGAGCCGGGGCGAGCTGCAACTGGACGGCGAGGTCGAGGGCGATGTGCGTGCAGGCCAGCTGACCGTCGGCGAAGCCGGCCGCGTCAAGGGCAACATCTATTGCGAAAAGGTGGTGGTGCGCGGCCAGGTCGAAGGCATCATCCGCGCCACCTCGGTGCAGCTGTGCGCCAACGCCCGCGTCACGGGCGAGATCGTGCATTCATCGCTTTCGGTCGAGTCCGGGGCACATTTTGACGGCCGCTGCCGTCACTCCGCCTCGCCGCTCAATGACGATGCACCGGCGAGCGCAGTGCAGGAATCGGCGCCCGCGCCGGCCCCAGTCAGCACGCCATTGCCGGCACCGACGCCGGTTGCACCGATCGCAACCGCGCCCGAGGCCGCGCCGCTGGTCGTCGCGGATCACGATGCACCCGCATTTGCTGCGCAGGCAGAACCGGTGGCCGCCGAAGCGCTGCCCGGTCTGGCGCCTCCGCCCGCGCCAGTGGCGCCGCCAGCACCCCAGTTCAACTGGCGCTGAGGACGGCCGCGGCCAGCACGGCCGCCGCAGCACCATCGAAGCCTTGAATCGCGGACGTCGTACCGGTCGCCGGCTAGCTCAGTCGATGTCCTCAACGACGGCTTCAAGGCCGTTCACCTTGGCTGCCAGCGCTGCTGCCATGAAGGCATCGAGGTCGCCGTCGAGCACGCCCTGGGTGTCGGAAGTCGTCACGCCGGTGCGCAGGTCCTTGACCATCTGATAGGGCTGCAGGACGTAGGACCGGATCTGGCGGCCCCATCCGATCTCGGTCTTCTGGGACTCGATCGCCTGCGCGGCTGCCTCACGCTTTTGCAGTTCCGCCTCATACAGGCGCGCGCGCAGCATGTTCCACGCGGTCTCACGGTTACGGTGCTGCGAGCGCTCGCTCTGGCAAGCGACCACGATTCCGGTCGGCAAGTGCGTGATGCGGACGGCCGAATCGGTCTTGTTCACGTGCTGGCCGCCGGCGCCCGAGGCCCGGAACGTGTCGATACGGCAGTCCTTTTCCTGGATGTCGATCTCGATCTTGTCGTCCACCACCGGATAGACCCAGACGCTGGCGAAACTGGTGTGGCGCCGCTTGTTCGAGTCGAAGGGCGAGATGCGCACCAACCGGTGCACGCCGCTTTCGGTCTTCATCCAGCCATAGGCGTTCTCGCCCTTGACCAGCAGGGTGGCCGACTTGATGCCCGCGCCCTCGCCTTCGGACCGCTCGAGCAGCTCGCACTTGAAGCCGCGCCCGCCAGCCCAGCGCTCGTACATCCGCGCCAGCATCTCGGTCCAGTCCTGGCTCTCGGTGCCGCCGGCGCCCGAATTGACCTCGAGATAGCAGTCCGCGCCGTCGGCTTCGCCCGACAGCAGCGCTTCCAGCTCGGCGCGCGACGCCTTGTCCTGGATGTCGCGCAGCGACGTCACCGCCTCGTCGACCAGGCTGGCTTCGTCTTCCGCCTCGGCCAGTTCGATCAGCTCGACCGCGTTGGCCAGATCGCGCTCGAATGCCATCACCCCTTCGATCGACGCAGAGAGCCGGTTGCGCTCGCGCAGCAGCGCCTGCGCCGCCTGGGGATCGTTCCACAGCGCCGGGTCCTCGGCGTGCGCGTTCAGCTCATCGAGGCGGACGCGGGCGCTGTCCCAGTCAAAGACGCCTCCGCAGCAGTGCGATCGACTCTTCGATCGAGGAAACGAGGTCGGTCACGTCAGCGCGCATGGTCGGAAACTCCGGAAAGCCAGGTCGCCGACATAGGCGGCTCAGTAGAGACCGCCAAGCTCCTCGTCCTTCTTGGCTGCAGGCGGCACGGCCGGGGGCGCGTTCGCGGGCATCGGCGGGGCATTGGGATCCACCGGTGCTCCGGGGGCGACCGGCACGCCCTCACCCTCGAGGGCCCCGCCGAAACTGAACGGCGAATCGGTAACCTCGCGCACCGGCTCGGTGCCCGGACGGAACGCCTCGTTGATTGTGGCCGTCGTCTCCAGGCCCGGAAGGCCACCGGTCTTGAGGTCGACCTGCACGAAGCGCGTCCCTTCGGGCGTGCGGAACGGCGTGGGCGGCCGGCCCGACAGCGCCGTCCTCATGAAGTCGCCGAAGATCGGCACGGCGGTACGGCCACCCGATTCGCCGCGGCCCAGGCTTCGCGGCGTGTCATAGCCGACCCAGACCCCCACAACGAGGTCGGGCGTAAAGCCGACGAACCAGGCGTCGCGCTCGTCATTGGTGGTGCCTGTCTTTCCTGCCACGGGGCGCTCGAGCGAGCGCAGGGCCTGGGCCGTTCCGCGCTGCACTGCCCCCTGCAGCATCGAGGTGATCTGGAAGGCCGTGATCGGGTCCAGCACCTGCTCGCGGGTGTCGGGCAGCTGGGGCGGGGCCTGGCGCGACCACTCGCCATTGCAACCCACACAGTCGCGCGCGTCCGCACGCCAGACCGTCTCCCCCTGCCGGTTCTGGATCCGATCGATGAAGGTCGGAGACACGTCGCGCCCGCCATTCACCAGTTCGGCATAGGCGGTCGTCATCCGCAGCAGCGTGGTTTCGCTGGCGCCCAGGGCCACCGACAGCATTTCGGGGACGTCATCATAGACCCCCATGCGCCGCGCGAGGGTGGCCACGGGCCGCATCCCCATCTCCTCGACAAGGCGCACCGTCATCACGTTCTTGGACTGCTCGAGCCCGAAGCGCAGGGTCGAGAGGCCGTAATATTCGCCCGAATAGTTTTCGGGAATGTAGAGACGCCCGGCCCCGTCATTGGCGGCAAACGGCGCGTCGAGGATCTGGCTGGCGGGGGTATAGCGCCCGCTTTCGAGTGCGGCGGCATACACGATTGCCTTGAACGTCGAACCGGGCTGGCGCTGGGCCTGGACCGCACGGTTGAATCCGGCCTGGACCAGGCTGTAACCGCCGACCATCGCCACCACACGGCCGGTGTGGGGATCCATGGCAACCAGGGCCCCCTGCACCTCTGGGACCTGGCGCAACGCAGCGCCCTCGGTGCCCACCGGTTCGACAAAGACGATGTTGCCGACCGTCAGGGGATTGCGCCGGTTGGCGTTCGCCCAGCTGACGTCCTCGCGGCGCAGCGTACGCACCGCGCCGGTTGCACCTATCCTGACCCCGACGGTGTTCCCCTGAACGGACGTCACGAGGGCGAGCCGCCAGGGCGAGGCACCCGGCGGGGACAGCTCGGCCTCGCGCACGGTCTGCGCAAACGTCTCCTCGGTGGCGGTGCCCAGCGCACCGCGCCACCCGCGCCGGCGGTCGAACGCCTCAAGGCCCGTACGCAGCGAGCGGACCGCGGCCAGCTGAAGCTCGGTGTCCAGCGAGGTGCGGACCGAAAGCCCGCCCTGGAAGAAGGCCTCCTCGCCGCCGCCACGGCCGCACAGTTCGGCCTCGGCCTCGCAGAGTTCGATCGCCTTCTTGCGGACCTCTTCGACGAAATAAGCCGCACTGACATAGGTGTCGCCCGACAGCCGGTCCTGCTGTACGGGATAGTCGGCCTTGGCTGCCTTTGCTTCGGCCTCGGTGATGAAACCGTTTTCGACCATCCGGTCCAGCACATAGGCGATCCGCCCTTCGACGCGCTCGCGGTCGCGAACCAGGTTCAGGCGCGAGGGCATCTTGGGCAGCGCGGCGAGATAGGCCGATTCCGAGAGCGTCAGCTCGGACAGCGGCTTGTTGAAATAATTCAGCGCCGCGGCGGCCACCCCATAGGCACCATTGCCGAGGAAAATCTGGTTCAGATACAGCTCCAGGACCCGGTCCGGGCCCAGCGCGCGATGGATGCGCTGTGCCAGGATCGCCTCGCGGACCTTGCGCGTGATCGTGCGCTCATTCGAGAGCAGCATGTTCTTGGCGACCTGCTGGGTGATGGTCGACGCGCCGACCGGGCGGCCGCTGCGCGTCAGGTTGGTGACCAGCGCCGAGATGATGCCCGGATAATCGACGCCGCCATGGCTGAAAAAGGTCCGGTCCTCGGCCGAGATATAGGCCTGGACGAGCAGCTGGGGATATTCCGCATAGGCCAGCTGCACGCGCCGTTCGCGGGCAAAGCTGTGCACCGGCGTGCCGTCGATCGCGCGGATCATCGTGGGCAGCGGCGGTTCGTAGCTGCGCAGCATGTCGACCGAGGGCAGGTCGCGGGCAAAGACCAGCCAGATCGCCAGATATCCCGCCGCCGCCACCCCGGCCAGCGCCGCCAGCCATCTGATCCAGCGCCGCTGCGCCAGCCGGGCGACAAATTGCGCCAGCGGGCCGTCGCGCCGCAGGCGGAAGCGCGTATTTCCCGGTTGAACCTGATCCATCGCGCCCGGCTCTAGCAGCTTTCACGCGGTTTTACAGTCGCGCGGGGTGGCGCGCGGTGCCCGGTGTTTTGGAAGAACGGCACCTGGGGTCTTTGTTCTGTCGCGGCACCGGCCTGCGCGTTTTTGTTTGCGTCGCGGCACCAGCCCGCACCCCCACCCGGCCTCCCATAGTATACTGCCGTTGGGAGGCCGGGNNCGACCTGCTGGGTGATGGTCGAGCCACCCTCGAGACGTTCGCCCTCGGCAATGTTGCGCACATTGGCGACCGAGGCGCGCAGCACGCCCCACCAGTCCACGCCCGTGTGTTCGCGGAAGTTCTTGTCCTCGGCCGAAATGAAGGCATTCTTCAGCTTTTCGGGAATGGCGTCATAGGGCACGAAAATGCGCTGCTCGGACGCAAATTCCTTGATCAGGGATCCATCGCCCGCATGGACACGGGTGGTCACCGGCGGCTGATATTCCAGCAGCTGCTTGTGATCGGGCAGGTCACGCATCACCCAGAACAGCAGGCCGCCCAGCGACAGCGCGCCCACCACCACCAGTATGCCGACACCGATCAGTATGTTGCGAAGCATTCGAGTCCCATCCGTGCGACACGCATGAACACCATCTCTGCGGCACGGGTGTGGCAGGTCAAGGCGGATTGGCCTGTGCCACCGCCCGTCCG
>DBAV01000210.1 GCA_002291875.1 Hyphomonadaceae bacterium UBA1001 | reverse complement strand
GGGTGCGGCCGCGGCCCCGGCCGGTGCCGGGCCGGCGGCGGCTCCGCCCACCCCCGGTCCGCCGGTTGCAGCGCCAGGCGAGCTGCCCATGGAAGGGCTGATGGCCTATGCGCCCATGCGCACGGCGCTGCTGACCGAATGGGTTCAGTTCGCCCGCGGTGTCGATCGCTCGACCGTGACCTATGCCCCCGCCACCCGCGCCGTGGCCCCGGACGGCACCCGCGTGGTCTGGGTCCAGATCCAGCACATGACCGACCAGCTCTGGGAAGGCGAAACCAAGCGCTTCTATCGGCTCGAGCGGGCACGCTATCAGTTCCGGTGCGACAACCGCACCTTCACCATCCGCGAGCGTCAGGTGCTGGAGGGCGAGGGGCGCACCATCGCCGACGTCGAGGTGATCGACAAGTGGGCCCCGGAGGGCGCCGCGGCCGCCTTCGCGCCGGTCGGCTCGGGCGGCAGCGCGGCGGTGCTCTTCGACATCATCTGCCCCCGCCCCCAACCCGGCTGACCCTGATTGCGGCCCATGACGGCCGATCCGGTGCGGGGGCGGACCCTGCGGATCAGCGGCCATCCATACGATTGCTGCGGGGGAAGCCCTGAGGCGCAGCGCGGCCGGTGGTGGCGCGGCGGCCGACATAGGTTTCCCATTCCGCCAGCACGCGCAGCCTGCCCGCCGAGTCGATCCACGAGAACCCTTCGACCGCCGGGAAGGTGCGGGCGTCCACCAGATGCGAATCCTTCATCGCCACCAGCTTGACCCCGCGTCCGCGGGCCATTTCGGGGATTTCGGCCAGTGCGCAGATCAACAGGCGCCGCCCGTCCGTGGTCAGCGCCACATGGTCGCCGCCGACCGGGGTCGCCACCACCGCGCGCGCACCGTCGCCCACATTGAGGACCAGCTTGCCGGCGCGCTTCTGGGCCAGCATCTCGGCCTCGGGCACGACGAAACCATAGCCATCATCCCCCGCGACCAGGCGCCGGACCGTGGGATCGTGGACGAACATGGCAGCAATGTCGTCCTTGTCCGAGAGCTCGAGCATCAGGCGCACCGGCTCGCCGAACCCGCGCCCACCGGGCAGCTTGTCCCCGCCCAGGGTGAACGCGCGCCCGTCGGTCGCGAACAGGATGATGCGGTCGGTGGTCTGGGCCTTGAGAGACAGGGCCAGCCCGTCGCTCTCGCGGAACTTGACCCCGTCCAGATCGTCGACATGGCCCTTGAGCGCCCGGATCCAGCCCGCACGCGACAGGATCACCGTGATCGGCTCGCGCGCCACGAAGGCGTCCACGCTGACCTCGACCGGTTCGGGCGCATCGGCGATCACGCAGCGACGGCGGCCAAAGGGCGTATCCGGGCCAAAGGCCTTGCGCGTCTCGCGCAGCTGCTCGCCGATCCGCGTCCATTGCTGGCCGTCATCCGACAGCAGCGCGATCACCGACTCGCGCTCGCGCACCAGGGTTTCATGCTCGCGGCGCAGCTCCATCTCCTCCAGCTTGCGCAGCGACCGCAGACGCATGTTCAGGATCGCCTCGGCCTGCACCTCGGTCAGGGCGAAGGTGCGCATCAGCTCGGCCCTGGGGTCGTCCTCCTCGCGGATGATGCGGATGACCTCGTCCAGGTTGAGATAGGCAATGATGAAGCCGGTCAGGACCTCGAGGCGCGCCTCGATCTTTGCCAGCCGGAAGCGCGAGCGCCGCTGCAGCACCTCGCGGCGATGGTCCAGCCACGCCTGCAGCACCTCGCGCAGGTCCATCACCCGCGGCGCGCCTTGGGCGTCCAGCACGTTCATGTTCAGCGAGACCCGCGTCTCGAGCGGGGTCAGCCGGAACAGGCTCTCCATCAGCACCGCCGGCTCGACATTGCGGGCACGCGGCTCGATGACGATACGGACCCTTTCGTCACTCTCGTCGCGGATGTCCGAGACCAGGGGAAGCTTCTTGGCCTCCAGCAGGTCGGCCACCTGTTCGATCAGCTTGGCCTTCGGCACCTGCCAGGGGATTTCGGTGACGACGATGCGCCACATGCCCCGCGCCTGTTCCTCGACCTCCCACCGCGCGCGCAGGCGGAAGGCACCGCGCCCGGTGGCATAGGCCTCGGCCACGGCCTCCGCCCCTTCGACCATCACCCCGCCCGTGGGAAAGTCGGGGCCGGGCACAAAGCGCACCAGCTCGCGCGCGGGGGTGTCGGGGTGCTCGACCAGATGCAGCGCCGCATCGATCAGTTCGGCCACATTGTGCGGCGGAATGCTGGTCGCCATGCCGACCGCGATGCCCAGCGCGCCATTGGCCAGCAGGTTCGGAAAGCCGCCGGGCAGGACGACCGGCTCCTGTTCCTCGCCCGAATAGTTGGGGCGGAAGTCGACCGCGTCCTCGTCGAGGCCGTCCAGCAGCAGCTCGGCCGCCACGGTCATCCGGCTCTCGGTGTACCGCATGGCGGCCGGATTGTCGCCGTCGATGTTCCCGAAATTGCCCTGGCCGTCGACCAGCGGATAGCGGACGTTGAAGTCCTGGGCCAGGCGGACCAGGGCGTCATAGATCGACTGGTCGCCGTGCGGGTGAAAGCGGCCCATCACGTCGCCGACCACGCGCGCGCTCTTCTTGAACGCCGAGTCCGGGTCCAGCTTGAGGTCGCGCATCGCATAGAGCAGGCGCCGGTGCACCGGCTTCAGCCCGTCGCGCACATCCGGCAGCGCGCGCGATGTGATGGTCGACAGCGCATAGGCCAGATAGCGGCTGGAAATCGCCTGCTCGAGCGGCTCGTCGATGATCCGGCCCGCACTGTCGGGTGCGGCCGGCAGGTCGGTGTCGATGGTGTCGCTCATGGGGTGTCCCCGCGTGGCGTGGCGCGACGTGTCGGCGCGCCGGCGAATGTGCCCGCGGGATTAACCATCCCGCAGCGCCGGTTAAAGCTTCTCTACCAGCAGCGTCTCATCCCACCCCACAACCCCACCTTCTGCTGCGGGGCAAAGGCCGGATTTTGCGCGCACCTTCTCCTATCGGGAGAAGGTGTCGCTGGTCGGGTTGAGGGGCCTTGCGGGAAAGCCTTGCGGACCGGCGCAAAGCCGTTGCCGCACCCTCACCGCTACTGCGCTACCAGACCCCTCAACCCGGCACCGGCACCTTCTCCTATCGGGAGAAGGTCGGATTCTGCGCAGCAGAATCCGGGTTGAGGGGATTTGCGGGAAAGCCTTGCAGCAACGGCGGAACGTTAGTCGGGGCGGCACCCTCACCGCCCTTCCGCCACCAGACCCCTCAACCCGGATTTCGTGCCGAAATCCGACCTTCTCCCCGAGGCGAAGGTGGCGCCGGTCGGATTGAGGGGCCTTGCGGGAAAGCATTGCGGACCAGCGCACGGCCGTTGCCGCACCCTCACCGCTACTGCGCTACCAGACCCCTCAACCCGGATTTCGTGCCGAAATCCGACCTTCTCCCCAAGGCGAAGGTGCGCAGTGAACTAGCGCGGGGCCATGCGGATCGCGCCGTCCAGGCGCACGTCCTCGCCGTTGAAATAGCCGCACTCGATCATCGTCATGGCCAGGCGGGCGAATTCTTCGGGGTGGCCGAGGCGCTTGGGGAAGGGCACCGAGGCGGCCAGCGCCGCCTTCACATTGTCGGGCGCGGCATTCATCAGCGGCGTGTTGAAGATGCCGGGCAGGATGGTGTTGACGCGGATTCCCTCGCCCATCAGGTCACGCGCGATCGGCAGGGTCATGCCCACCACGCCGCCCTTGGACGCCGAATAGGCGGCCTGGCCGATCTGGCCGTCCTCGGCCGCGACCGAGGCGGTGTTGACGATGGCCCCGCGCTCGCCGTCCTGAAGCGGCTCGAGCGTCAGCATGCCGGCAGCCGACTTGGCGATGCAGCGGAACGTGCCGACCAGGTTGATCTGGATGATCATGTTGAAGGCATCCAGCGGAAAATGCCTGGGCTCTCCCGTGGCCTTGTCGCGGCTGGCGGTCTTGGCGGCATTGCCGGTGCCCGCGCAGTTCACCAGGATGCGCTCCTGCCCGTTGGCAGCGCGTGCGCGGGCAAACCCCGCGTCCACGCTCTCGTCGCTGGTGACATCCACCTGACAGAACACCGCGCCGATTTCGGCGGCCACCGCCTCGCCCTTGCCGGCGTCGCGGTCAAAGATCGCCACCTTGACCCCCTGCGCGCGTAGCGCCCGCGCGGTCGCCTCGCCAAGGCCCGACGCCCCGCCGGTGACAACCGCGGCGACCGAAGAGTTGAGTTGCATGAAACAGTCTCCCATCTGATCCGTTGTAACGGGCTGGCGAGGTCATAGCCGATGCAACGCGAACCGGAAGATGCCGCGGCGGAAGGCGAGCGGGTGCTGTCGCAGGCACAGCTGCCCGCGGTCATGATCGCCAATGCCCGCACCGTGCGCGAGGGATTCTGGGTCAAGTTCGCCAAGGTGGCCGGGCGCATCCCCTTTGCAGAGGACCTGGTGGCGGCATACTTCGCCATGGGCGACAGGGCGACGCCCTTGCGGACGCGGGCCCTGCTGCTGGCGGCGCTGGCCTATTTCGTGGTGCCGACGGACTTCCTGCCTGACCTCCTGGTCGGCCTGGGCTTCACGGACGACGCCACGGTGCTGGCAATGGCACTGGGTCTGGTCGGTGCCAGCATAAAGTCCCGCCATCGCGATCGCGCCCGCGAGGTCCTGAACAAGCCGATCGACCCCGCCGAGATGGAGCCGATCGAAATCATCGTCGAGGACACACCGGGCCGCCCCTGAACGTCCGGCGTGGGGCCGGGCACCATGGCCCGGGCCCTGTGCCGCGTGTCAGGCGGCGACGGCGACACCCATTGCCGCCTCGGCACGCAGGACGGCCGACGCCGCATGCACCACCGACGCGATCTTCAGCGCCGCCTGGATCCGCACCGCCTCGACTCCGCGCTTCTTCAGCTCTTCCTCGTGGGCATCGAGGCACATGCCACACCCGTTGATGGCCGAGACCGCCACGCAGAACAGCTCGAAATCATCCTTTTCGATGCCGGGATTGGCGATCACATTCATGCGCAGGCCGGCGCGCATGGTGGTGTATTCCTGATTCTTCATCAGGTGCAGCGCGCGATAGTACACATTGTTCATCGCCATGATCGCGGCCGCCGCCCGCGCGGCGTTGCGGGCCTCGGGCGACAGCCGGACCGAGGCCTCGTCCTCGAGGTGGCGCACCACGGCCGGCACGCCGACCGCCAGCGCCGATGCCAGGAAACAACCCCATTTCTGCTGGTCGCCCAGGGTGGTTTCCGAGGCAAGCGAACCCAGGTTCAGGCGGATGTCCTTGGCGTGATCGGGGATCAGCTCACGCAGCGCGTCCAGCGACATGATTGGCTCCTGTGGAATGAAGGACGGTGGTCTGCCGGTCACGACCATGCCGCGCGCGGTCATCGCCTGACTGCGCGCGGCATGGCCCTGCCGGAATGGTCGGATCAGGCTGCGATTTTCAGGACATCGCCGCCGACCGTGCGGTTGCACGGGCACAATTCGTCGGTCTGGAACCCGTCGAGCAGGCGCAGGATCTCGTCGGGGTTGCGTCCGACATTCAGGTTGTTGACCGAGACGTGCTGGATGATGCCGTTCGGGTCCACCAGGAAGGTCGCGCGCAGTGCGACGCCCGCCTCGCGGTCACGCACGCCCAGCCCGTCCACCAGCGAGCCATTGGTGTCGGCGAACGACCACTGCTTCATGTTGCGCAGGTCGGCATGCTCACGCCGCCAGCCCAGCTTGCAGAACTCGTTGTCGGTCGAGCCACCCATCACCACGCAGTCGCGGTCTTCGAACTCGCGCACCAGCTTGTCGAACCCGACGATTTCGGTCGGGCAGACAAAGGTGAAGTCCTTGGGATAGAAATAGATCAGCTTCCACTTGCCGGGAAAGGACTTGTCGGTGATCGTCTCGAACGCCGAAACGCCGTCCTTTTCGTGGGTGGTAAAGCCGGGCTTGACGCCCGTGACCGAGAATTCCGGAAGCTTGTCGCCTACGCCGAGCATGGGGTGTCTCCTGTTGGTCCCTGCGGTGTAATCAGACGGACACAGGCGTGTGTGTCTGCACACCGCCTGCCGATGCGGAAATGGTGCGACCCTGGCACCCTTGCCAATAGATTTGCTGCGTCGCATCTATAGACGGTGTCTATATCCCTTCCGACCGACTCCGGCGCCCGCTCGGCGGCGGGCCCGATGCCCACCCTGCGCCAGCTGCGCTTTCTGACAGCGCTGGCCGAGCACGGAAGTTTCGTCGCGGCTGCTCAGGCCATCGGGGTGACCCAGCCCACCCTTTCCGCCGGCATCAAGGAACTCGAGGGCCTTTTGGGCGCGACCCTGGTGGACCGTGCGCGCGGAGGCTCGATCCTGACCCCGGCCGGCCGCGACTGCGCCGATCGCGCCACACGCATCCTGTCCGAGGCCGAGGATCTGGTGATGGCCATCCGGGGGGTCGGGGGGCCGCTGATCGGTGCGTTCCGTCTGGGCTGCATCCCGACGATTGCGCCATTCCTGCTGCCCCGCGCCCTGCCGGGTCTGCGCCAACGCTTTGCCCGCGCACGCTTTCAGCTGCGCGAGGACAAGACCGCGCGCCTGGTCGAGGGGCTGAAGGCGCGCACTCTGGATGCCGCCATCATCGCCCTGCCCTGGCACGCGCCCGGCATCGAGACCGAGAGCGTCGCCGACGACGAATTCCTGTTTGCGGCCCCGCCCGGCCACCCCCTGTCCGAACGCACCGACCTGACGCCCGACCTTCTGGCCAGCCAGGACCTGCTGCTGCTCGAAGACGGCCACTGCCTGCGTGACCACGCGGTGGCCGCGTGCGCCGTGCCCCGGACCCCGCGAGCGCTCGAGGTGGCCGCCACCTCGCTGCACACCCTGGTGCACATGGTCGGCGGTGGGCTGGGCGTGTCGCTGGTGCCAAGGCTGGCGGCCGAGGGCGGCGTGACGGCGGGGGCCGACGTCACCCTGACCCCGTTCGCGCGCCCCCTGATCGGCCGGCAGATCGGGGTGGCCTGGCGTGCCGGCTCGGCCCGCGCTCCGGACGCGCGCGCCATCGCCGCCTCGCTGCGCGACAGCCTGCGCCAGAGCGACTGATACCGGCGCCGCCCCAGGGCTGAGCGGGTTCAGGGGCGGGCAAAGATCGCATTCAGCAGCAGCGGGTCCAGGCCCTCCATCTGGCCGCGCCAGGTGGGGTCGACGGTGAAAGCGACGATCCGGCCGCGGCCCAGATCCTCGACCATCACCACCGGCTTGAACGCCATCTGCAGGCGGCTCTCCTCCCAGACCGCGCCACCGGCGACCAGGCGCTCGGGCGCGGCGAACCGGACGGCATTGGCCCCCTCATCCAGTGTCAGCGGCCGGAACACGTCCGAGCCCGACTGGGTCACGATCATTTCGGCGGGCAGGCCGGCGGTGAGCCAGTGGTCGGCCTGGGGCACGACACGCAGCAGCACCCCGTCCGTACCCAGAAGCTCGCGCTCGCGCGGCTCGACCGCAGCGCGCAGCGCGTCCGCATCGGCCAGCCGCGACCCGGGCACCGGGTCGGCGTCTGCCGGGGCGGTGGACTCGATGTCCTGCACGGCGCGTTCGCGACGGGTGGACAGCAGCGCATTGCCCGGATCAGCCGCCCAGCGCGTCGCCCCTGCCATCGTCACCAGCGTTCCGCCGCGGCGGACAAACTCGCGGATGTTGGCTGCGCCCGCCTCGCCCAGGGTCGCGGCATAAGAGGCCTCCTCGTCGGGCAGGATCAGCACGTCGAACCCCGACAGGTCGGCGCGCGCCAGGCGCGGCGTGCGCACCACCGTCACCGGCCAGCCATAGCGCTGTTCCAGCACGAAGCGGGTGGCGCCCGCCGAATTTCGTCCCGCCGGTGAATCCCACGCCAGGGCGATGCGCGGTGCGGCCACGCGGGCCAGTTCGCTGGAGCCGAGGCTGCGCCCCTCGGTAACCCAGGACGTGGCGCTGCCCGTGACGACGGCGCCGGTCGCCCGCGCCAGTCTCTCGAGCCGCTCGGCGGTGTCGGCGGGGTTTTCGGCCGCCTGCAGGACGAGACTGCCGGCCGGCCAGCGCCTGCCATCCAAGGTGAAGGCCATGGGCGCCCGACGCACCACCAGGCGCTCGCGCAGGGCCGCGGTCATCAGGCGCAGGCTGGCCTGATCGCCCGAGGGCACCACCCAGGCCACCCGGCCATCGCGATTGTCGAGGCGACCGGGACGGAGCGCAGCGCCATCAAGCGTGCGCCCGGTGACCGCCGTGGCGTCGGTGCACTGCAGCGAGGGCACGCCATAGAGGGCCGGCAGCGACCATGCGGTGACGTCATAGATCTCGTCATCCATGCCGCGTTCCAACAGCGCGCGCTGGCGCTGGATGAAGGCGTCGGGCAGCGGGACATCGGGGCTCGAGCAGGACGCGCAGCAGGCGCTTGGTCGGCTGGGCGGCGCTGATCCAGAAGCTGCCGGGCTCGAGCGTGGTGCCGCACGCGCGCACCCGGTCGGTGGTTTCGACCACCTCCACCCCCTGGCGGGCCAGCAGGGCAGCCAGCCGCGCGCTGGCCGTGCGGTCACCGCCTGCCGGGAAGGCATAGGCGCGCACGCGCTCGCGACGCCCTTCCTCGATGGCCGTGCGGCGATAGTCCCAGAAGGCCCGCAGCAGGGTCTCGCGGTCGCGGGCGGCAGCTTCGACGGTTGCCATCGACGAGACGAACTGGTTGCGGACGGAGGTCGCATAGGTCAGCAGCGAGCCGTCATTGCGCCGTGCCACCAGGCCCCGCGCCGACCCCTGTTCATAGGTCATGGCGATCATGCCGTGATAGGTCGGCCAGCCATCGCCATAGCCCGGATAGAAGGCGTCGAAGGTCTCGCGGGTGAAATAGGGGATGCCGAAGCGATCGAACCAGCCTGCCGTCGTGCGCCCGATGCGGTCCTTGGCGGCCTGCTGGGCGGCGGTGATGTTGGGGTTGATCGGATCGGCCTCGGGCGGAAAGAAATACTGCTCGTTGGTGCCCATCTCGTGCACGTCGGCGATGACCAGCGGGTGCCACTCCAGCAGCAGGCGCGCATGGGCCCGGGTCTCGGGCTGGGTCTGGGCGAACCAGTCGCGGTTCAGGTCGAAGGCATAGTGGTTCTGCCGTCCGCTGGGCCAGGGCTCGTCACGCTCGGCCGCCAGCGGGCCCGGGTCGGGCGCCACGCCCTGGGCGTCGGTGTTCGCCGCGATGAAGCGGTCGCGGCCATCGGGGTTCTGGACCGGAATGATGACCGTCAGCGCATTCGCGCGGATCGATTCAAGCCGCGGATCATTGCGCGCTGCCAGCAGATGGTGGGCTGTCATCAGCCCCGCGTCGGTGCCCGAGGGTTCATTGCCGTGCACCACATAGGCCAGCCAGACAATGGCCGGCAGGCGCGCGATCAGGGCGTCCGCCTCGGCCGCCGACGTGCCGCGCGGGTCCGCGAGACGCGCCATGCCGGCGCGGATGCCGTCAAGGTCGGCGATCCGGGCGGGGCTGCCGATCACCGCGCCCACCAGCGGGCGCCCCTGCCAGGACTGGCCATAGGTGAACAGGCGCACCCGGTCCGGGGCGGCGCTGGCCAGCGCCTCGAGATAGCGCACCGCCTGGGCGGAGGTGCTCAGCCGCTGGCCCGGGCCGTGGCCCAGCACCTGCTGCATTGTGGGGATGGACGGGTCATGCTCGACACCGGGCCAGAAGAAGTCGGGTGCGATGGGGGCCACCGTCCCGATGGGGGCGGGCGCAGCATCCGGCCCGACGCCCACCGGCCCCTGTGCCTGCGCCGCCGGCGCCATCAGCATACCCAGGCCCAACGCCAGCGCGCCCAGTACCCCCTGCCATCCTGCAACCGCGCGCCCTGCACCCGTCATCATGCCACCCCCTGGGGCCGAATGACCCCATGACCGCTATGGCATAACGCGGTTGCCGATGTCTGCCATCCGCACGCATCAGGCGAAAGCGCGTGCTCAGGCCGCCAGACCCCGCGTCGAGGCTGGGGTCGCCGGCTCCATCACCAGCGACATCACGGCCGCGCCCAGCGCCAGGTCGCACACGGCGCCCGCACTCTGTTGCCGACGCACGCCGCGTCGGTCGAGCAGGATCAGCGACGGCGTCGAGGACAGCCCGAAGGCCGCCATGGTGCGCGTCGGCGCGTCGGCATCGTCCGGCTGGTCCGGCGCGGGCGCGGGCGCCGCATCGGTGGCCACCGGAAAGCGCCAGCCATGGCGGGCAACGAACTCGGCCAGCGCATCCGCGTCGTCCCGCCCCGCGGGGGTCGGGACATGCAGCCCCAGCACCTGGACCTGCGAGCCGTGAAAGGTGCGGGCGACCCGCTGGAGTTGGGGCGCCAGGCCCGCCTCGCAGGCGGGTGAGACGGTGTCGAAGGCCCCGATCACGACCACACGGCCGCGCAGGGCGTCGAGTGTCACGGGCAGGCCATTCATCCAGCGCCCGACCTCGAGGGCGGGGGTTCGGCGTGTCGCGTTCATCCTTCCCTCCCGCCGGGCGGCCCAACCCCACATCCGCCAACAGCTTACACGAACAAGGCCCAAACAAGGATGAATCCGGCCGCGTTCGCGGCATGTGCGACACGGATTCGCGATCGGCGTTGCGCGCCCGACACACCGTCTATGCATGACGGGTGCATCGGTTCCGCGCGCGCTGTGGTGTCGGGATCGGCCCCAGATTTGACTGGACGCGAGTCGGGCGCTCGGTTCACGTTGGCGTGAACCAAAGGTCCCGCCGTCGATGCGGGCGGGGGAGGACGCCCATGCATCCATCCGACAGCACACGCCGCAAGGGCGTGTTCGCCATGCTGACAGGCGGTCTGCTGGTCCTGCTGGCGGCCTGCACCCAGGCTGAAATCCCGCCGGGGCGGGTGGATGCCGCGCGCCTCACGGCCGCCGACACCGAGCCCGGCCAGTGGATGAGCCATGGCCGCACCTATGACGAGCAACGCTTCAGCCCGCTGGCCGCCATCACCGCCCAGAACGTCGCAGGGCTGGGGCTGGCCTGGTCGTTCGACCTGCAGTCCGACCGCGGCGTCAGCGCCACGCCCATCGTCGTGGACGGCACGATGTATGTCACCGCGCCCTGGTCGATCGTCCATGCGCTGGATGCGCGGACGGGCGAACCGAAATGGAGCTTTGATCCGCAGGTCGACCGGGCAAAGGGCTTTGATGCGTGCTGCGACGTGGTCAATCGCGGCGTCGCCGTCTGGGAAGGCAAGGTCTTTGTCGGCGCGCTGGACGGACGGCTGATTGCGCTGGACGCAGGAACCGGCGCCAGGGTGTGGGAGGTGCAGACCACCGACACCGCCCGGCCCTATACCATCACCGGCGCGCCGCGGGTGGTGAAGGGCAAGGTGCTGATCGGCAATGGCGGCGGCGAATACGGCGTGCGGGGCTATATCTCGGCCTATGACGCGGCCAGCGGTGCGATGGCGTGGCGCTTTTACACCGTGCCCAATCCGGACCTGGCGCCGGATGGCCAGCCTTCGGACCGTCCCCTGCTCGAGCGTGCGAACGCAACCTGGTCGGGCGATCACTGGAAAACATCGGGCGGTGGCGGGACGGTCTGGGACGCCATGGCCTATGACCCGGGGCTGGACCTTCTGTATGTGGGGGTGGGCAATGGCTCACCCTGGAACCACCGCGTGCGGTCCGAGGGGCGGGGCGACAACCTCTTCCTGTCCTCGATCGTGGCGCTGCGGCCCGACACGGGCGAATATGTCTGGCATTACCAGACCACGCCGGGCGACACCTGGGACTATACGGCCACCCAGCACATCATGCTGGCCGACCTCGAGATTGCGGGCCAGCGCCGCGCGGTGCTGATGCAGGTGCCCAAGAACGGCTTTTTCTATGTCATCGACCGCGCGACCGGACAGCTGATCTCGGCGCGCAACATCGTGCCGCTCACCTGGGCGCGCGGCGTGGACATGGCGACCGGGCGCCCGATCGAGAACCCCGCGGCGCGCTTTGCCGAGGGTCCGGCCCTGGTCGCCCCCGCCCCGTTCGGCGCGCACAACTGGCACCCGATGGCCTTCAGCCCGCAAAGCGGCCTTGTCTACATCCCCGCCATGGACATCCCGGCCATGTTCGCCAACGCCCCCGGCGACACCGCACACCGTCCGCGCGGCTGGAACACCGGGGTGGACATGCTGCTGGGGGCCCTGCCGAATGACCGCGCGCAGCTGACCGCCATCCGGGCGATGGTAAAGGGTCATCTGGCCGCCTGGGACCCGGTGACCCAGCAGGAAGTCTGGCGGGTCCAGCATGACGGCGCGTGGAATGGCGGGGTGCTGGCGACTGCGGGCAATCTGGTGTTCCAGGGAACGGCGGACGGGCGGCTGGTGGCCTATGCCGCCGACCGCGCCTCGAACGGGCGCAAGCTTTGGTAATTCGATACCCAGACCGGAACGCTGGCGGCGCCGATCACCTATGAAATCGACGGCGAGCAGTATGTCGCCGTGGCAGCCGGCTGGGGCGGCGCCTTCGGGCTGGCAGGCGGCGGACTGGTCGATCCGTCATCGAATGGCGGGCTGCGGCGGGTCCTTGTCTTCAGGCTGGGCGCCACCGGGGCGCTGCCCGCGCTGCAGGCTGTCGAGCGAACCTTTCCCGACCCCATGCCCGAAGTGTCCGCCACCCCGGTTGTCCTGGCCCAGGGCCGCGCCGACTATTTCACCCACTGTCAGGTGTGCCACGGCAATGGGGTGATTTCCGGCTCGTCGATCCCGGATCTGCGCTATTCGGCGGTGACGATGGACCCGGCGGCCTGGCGTGCGGTGATGATCGACGGCACACTGGCCCAGCGGGGCATGATCGCGTTCGCCGAATGGATGACGCCCGAACAGGCCGAGGGCTTGCGCCAGTTCGTGCTGTCCGAAGCCCATGTCTGGAAGCGCCAGGCCGAAGCGCCCTGACCCGGCCCCAGCACGGACCCCGCACGGACTCAGCGCTTTCAGGCGTGGATAGAGTGGAATGCGGGCCTGGAAGCCCGCGGTCCGGGGGCGTCCAGGTTAAGACTTGCGTTTCTTGCCCCGTTCGCCCTTGCGCGCCTTGCCGCGCTTGGACTCGGACTTTGGCTTGTCGCGCGATTTCTTCTTCGCCTTGGCGTCGGCCTTGGATTTGGTCTTGCGCTTGTCGGCCTTGGGCGAGGCGGGCGGCACCTCCGCGCGTTCGCGCCCGGCCTCGTCGGCGTCGCCTGCCTCGCCGGTGTCCGCCACATCCGGCAACAGCGTGGGACGCACCAGCGACACGCGCGGCGCACTTTCGTCCTCGATGGTCGCCAGCAGGCCCAGCAGGGACACGAAGGTCTCGCGGCGCTGGCGCGGCAGGGCAGCCAGCAATTGCAGGTCGGCCTCGATCGCCGCAGGCGCGGCCTGAAGCCATGCCGCGCGGCCGTCCGATGTCAGCCGCACTTCGTTCGCGCGGGCATCGTCGGGGGCCTTGCGGCGCGCCACCAGGCCACGCTTGGCCATGCGCGACAGAAGGTCTGCCAGGGTTGACCGGTCGATGCCGGTCATCGCCGTCAGGTCGGACTGGCTGCACCCGTCCCGCTCGGCCAGCGCCGCCAGCACGGCGAACTGGCGCGGGGTCAGGTCATCGCGTGAGGTGCCGGTATTGCGGGCGAACAGGTCGGCCGCGACCTGCTGGGCGCGGTGGAGCAGGTGCGACGGTGAGGTCGCGAGCGTCCACTGAGGGCGCTTGCCCTTTGCACCCTTGCCGGCAGATGCCATTAGGAACGCCCCCGCGGTCAAACCGGCATGCCGGACATGACCCGTCCGACAACGCCTTCGCCTGACCCGCTCCCCGGACATGGCGCGCAGCCCCTGAGGACCGAAGCACCGTGACCGACCGCGACAGTCAAGCCGATTTCCCGCCGCCTGTCCAACCGAATTTCAAACTCGTTGTGCCCGAGGGTGACGACCGCACGCGGCGGACCTGCGCGACCTGCGGCTTCGTCGATTACGTCAATCCGCGCATCGTGGTGGGCACCGTGGTCGAGGACCAGGGGCGGATCCTGATGTGCCGGCGCGCCATCGAACCCCGGCGCGGATACTGGACGCTTCCGGCCGGCTATCTGGAAGAGGGCGAAAGTGCCGAGGCCGGGGCCGCGCGCGAGGCTTGGGAAGAGGCCCGCGCGCGCCTCGAGGTGCTGGGCCTGCTGGCGGTGTACTCGATCCCGCGGATCAGCCAGGTCCAGCTGATGTATCGCGGACGCCTCGCCCAGCCGGGCTTTGCCGCGGGGCCCGAGAGCCTCGAGGTCGCGCTGTTCGGATGGGACCAGATCCCCTGGTCCGACATCGCCTTCCCGTCGGTGCACTGGGCGCTGGCGCATTACCGCCGCCATCAGGCGGGCGAGCCTGGACCCTTTTCGAACCCGGCCTGACCCGCCGCCGCTGCCGGCGTCGCCGCGCCGTCGTCGGTCTTGCCCAGGTTCTTCAGCGTGATCGGCACATTGGCGACCATGAAGGCCAGCGTCAGCGGCATCACGCCCCAGAACTTGAAATTCGCCCAGAAGGTCTGGGCGTCGAGGCCCCACCACACCAGCCAGAACGCATCGGGCGGCGCGCGCCAGATCACCTCGTTCAGCACGGCAAGGAAAATGAAGAAACAGGCCCAGCGGACGGCCAGAATGCGCCACACCCGGTCGGGCAGCTTGAACGCCGCGCCGAACAGCACCTTCCAGACATTGCGTCCCACCGCCAGGCTACCGAGGATGATCCCGGCATAAAGCGTGTTCATGATGGTCGGCTGGACCTTGATGAACAGCGCATCGTTCAGGCTGAGGGTCAGCGCGCCGAACACCAGCACAAAGCCCGACGACACCAGCGGCATCAACGCAAGGCGCTTCTGGACCAGAAACGCAAAGGCCAGCGCCAGCACGGTGGCCACCATGAACACCCCGGTGGCGGTAAAGATCGCCTGGTCGGGGTTCGCGCCGTCGCGCGCGACGTTGAAGGCGATCATGAACGCCGCAACCGGGCCCAGATCGATGAAGATGTTCAAGGCGCCCTGCGCCGCCTGCATCAGCGGGCTGGGCGCGCCGGCGGGGGCAGTCCCGGCCCGGGGCGCTGCGGCGGGCGCAGGTGTGGCGACGTCATCCATGCTCATGCCCCCGATACGATCCGCCTTGGCGTGCGGATGACCCCGACCTGAGGCGATATGGGTCGAGAGATGACCACGTGGTGGTCAAGATGGCGTGATCGCAGCGTCCAGCGGGGTCCATTCCTGCCCGGGCGGCAGGGGTGCGAAGATCGCCTCCAGCATGGCCTCGTCCACCGCCTCCAGCGTGGACGGTGACCAGCGCGGCGCATTGTCCTTGTCGACGATCACCGCACGCACGCCCTCGAGGAAATCGTGGCGGTGCACCACCCGACAGCCGATGCGGTATTCCATCGCCATGACCTCGGCAAAGCTGGTCATGCGGGCACCGGCACGAAGCTGGCGCAGCGCCACCTTCAGCGTCTGGGGCGAGCGCGTGCGCAAGGTCGCCAGCGTCCTTGTGGCCCACTCACCGCTATCAGCTTCCAGCGCATCAAGGATGGCCTCGACTGTCTGATGCCCGAACAGCGCCATCAGCGCGCCCGGAGCCGGCACCAGCGTGCGGGGGCTGGATTCGTCCAGTGCCGCCAGCCCGCTGGCCAGGGCCCGGGCCGGTTCGTGCGCCATCGCCGCACCGGCGATCTGGGCCAGCGCACTGTCCAGGATTTCGGTCGGGATGAAGTGGGTGGCCACCCCCGCTGCGACCACGTCCTGGCCCTTGAGCCGCTCGCCGGTCAGGGCCAGCCAGGTGCCGAGCTCGGGCTCGGGCAGGCGCGGCAGGAACCAGCCGCCACCGACATCCGGAAACAGCCCGATGCCGGTTTCGGGCATGGCAAAGACCGTGCGCTCGGTGGCGATGCGGATGGGCGCATGGACCGATATGCCGACCCCGCCCCCCATGGTGATGCCGTCCATCACCGCGACAATCGGCTTTGGGAAGGCATGGATCAGGTGGTTCAGCCGGTATTCGGCGTGAAAGAAGGCCCGCGCCGCGCTGCCATCGCCCGCGCCGCTCTCGGCCAGCATGCGGATGTCGCCGCCGGCGCAAAACCCGCGGGTGCCCTGGTGGTGGGTGATGGTGATCGCGCCAATGCCCGGGTCGTCACGCCAGGCCAGCAGGGCCGAGGTCATCCGCAGGCACATCGCGGAATCCAGCGCATGCAGCGCCTCGGGCCGGTCCAGCACGATGCGGCCCAGGCCGCCCTCGCGCGTCAGGACGATCCCGTCGGCCGCGCCGAGGCTCGGCGCCCCCGCATTGCCCGTCACAGCCGCAGCCCCACGAACACCATGCCGGCCAGCACCACCGGGATCATGAAGGCGGCAATGCCGGCCGAGACGATGCGGGTGGTCTTCAGCACGCGCCGGTGCCCGGCGGGCGCCAGCTTTTCCTCGCGCGGGGCCAGCGCCCACCGCGCCATCAGATAGCACACCGCCGCGATCGCAAGGGTCACGCCGCCCGCCAGCGATCCGGCCGCAAACCCCGTCGCGGCCGCCAGGGCGGCAATCGCCGCCATGACCGGGTGCGATCGCTTGAGCATGTTGCGGACCAGGCGGTCGGCGCGCCCATGGTCCAGGTCGCGGAAGGCAATGGGCGCGGCCGCCACCGACAGCGCCATCGACCAGCCCAGCGTTATGCCGGCAGCGATCAGAGCGACCAGCTGCGCCGCATCGCGAAGTGCATCCATCATCCGGCCCCCATCACGCAGCCTTGCGGCCCCCGCCCCGGAAATGACCGGGACGATTCGCTGCCTGCGCCTGCTTGAACCACAGGGTCGGGACGGCGGCAAACCCGCCTAGGCTGCCGCGGCCTGCATCTGCTCGAAGATGTCGGGAGGCCAGGGCGCGGCATAGGGGGTGATGGCGTGGCGCGCGCGGATCACGTCGGTGCTGTCGGTCCACTCGTCCTCCCAGGCGATGGCCACCAGCGAGGCGGTTTCGCGGCCATGCCTCCAGGCGCCCAGCACCGTGTCGGTCACCAGGCTCCAGCCTTCGGGCGGTGCCTCGGCGATGATGGCGGCGGTGACGGCAAGGAACTGCGCCGAATAGGGGTGGCCGAACTGGGCCATCTGGAAGGCCGAAATGGCGATTTCATGCAGGGCTGTGGTCCGATAGCCGGCGATGATGTGCCACAGGTCGTGCGCCTGCAGGATGCGCGTGTTCAGCCAATCCAGCGGCGGCTTCAGCGTCGACAGCCCCAGGCTGTCGCGGTCCAGCACCTCGAGGTCGAAGGCGTTGGTGACGATCAGCTGGTGAAACTGCTGCCCCAGCGAGCCCTCCGGACAGCGGGCCAGTTTGTCCAGGGTGATCCGGCGCGGCAGCGGGCCTGCCGCCGCGCGCGCCACTTCGGGATAACAGAGCGCGGCCGCCGCTGCGCGGGCCTGATAGTCGGGGTGCAGCAGTCCCCCCAGCGCCGCCGTGCGCGCGGTGATGCCTGCCGCATCCAGCCGCCCCGCCAGGGCGTCATCCACCACGTCCCAGAACGGGCCTTCCAGCGCCTGGGGAATGGGCAGAGGCGGATCAGGGTCGGGCATGATGGGCCGGCCATCCACGGCGGTCCCGGTCCACCCGCCGGCCGCCGCATCATAGATTTCGGCGATCCTGCCCGGCGCGGCAAAGGCACCGTGCGCCAGCACCGCGGCAAACGCGCGGCGGTCGCCGCCCGGGTCCTGCGCGGCCAGTAGCGCGCGGACCGCCTGTGGATCCGGCGTGTTCTGCGCCGCCTCGAAGAACCCTGCCCGCGTCACCGCCATTGCCGACCCTCCCATGATGCCCGCCCAATGGGCCACGCCCCGCCCGCCGTTTCAACCCCCGCAAAAACGCCGGCAAGCGGAGCCCGGGCTTCCAGGCCCGGTGTCGCGATAACAACCGCGCTCGGAAGCGCGGGCTCCGGCGGCAAAAGGAGCCCGGGCTTCCAAGCCCGGTGTCGCGGTAACAGCCGCGCTCGGAGGCGCGGGCTCCGGCGGAGCGGACTCTTTTTTCGGATCAACGGCAAAAGAGCCGACATCGGAGCCCGGGCTTCCAGGCCCGGCAGTTCGGTAACAACCGCGCTCGGAAGCGCGGGCTCCGGCGGCGCGGGCTTCCAGGCCCGGTAGTACGGCAACAACCGCGCCCGGAAGCGCGGGCTCCGGAGGCGCGGGCTCCGGCGGCGCGGGGCGGCGCCGGTTCACGCCGCGTCGGAGCGCTCGAAGAACCGTTTCACCCGGTCGAAAAAGCCCGAACTCTCGGGATGTGCACCCGGGTCGCAGCAATCGCGGAACTCTTCCAGCAGCTTGCGCTGGCGATCGGAGAGGTTGCGCGGGGTCTCGACCTGGATCTCGACATACATGTCACCGCGGGCCGAGTGGCGCAGGCGCGTCATGCCCTTGCCCGAGAGGCGGAAGCGGCGGCCGGTCTGAGAGCCTTCGGGGATTTTCACCTTGGCGCGCCCGCCATCGATGGTGGGGATCTCGATTTCGCCGCCCAGCGCCGCGGTCGTCATCGGCACCGGCGCACGGCAATGGAGGTCGGCACCATCGCGCTCGAACAGATCGTGCTGGGCCACCGACAGGAAGATATAGAGATCGCCGCGCGGACCACCGCGGGGGCCGGCCTCGCCCTCGCTCTGCAGGCGGATGCGCGTGCCGTCCTCGACGCCTTCGGGAATGGTGATGTCCAGCGTGCGCTCGCTGCGCCGGACGCCGCGGCCAGCGCAGGACTTGCAATGGTCCTTGATGGTCTGGCCGGACCCGCCGCAGGTCGGGCAGGTGCGCTGCATCTGGAAGAAGCCCTGGGTGGTGCGCACCACACCCACCCCGCCGCAGGTGTTGCAGGTCACCGGCTTTGATCCCGGTGCCGCGCCCGAGCCGTCGCAGACCTCGCACGTCAGCATCACCGGGACGGTGATGCGGGTGGCCTTGCCGGTGAACGCCTCCTCGAGCGAGATTTCCATGTCATAGCGCAGGTCCGCCCCGCGCTGGGGACCGCCGCGTGCCCGCGCGGCACCGCCGCCGAACACGTCCCCGAACATGTCGCCGAACACCGAATTGAAGATGTCGGCCGGGTCGACCCCTGCGCCGAACCCGCCCGGCCCGCCGCCCTGCTCGAAGGCGGCCTTGCCGAAACGGTCATATCGCGCGCGCTTCTCGGGGTCCGAGAGGACGGCATAGGCCTCGTTGATCTGCTTGAAGCGGTCTTCGGCGGCCTTGTCCCCGGGATTCTGGTCGGGGTGGTACTTCATCGCGGCCTTGCGATAGGCGGACTTGATGGCCGCGGGGTCGGCGCCGCGCTGAAGGCCCAGGAGGTCGTAATAGTCGCTCATGCCAGCAACTCCGGCGTGGCGACGGACGACCGGGCCGCGGCGCATGCCCCGAACGGATCGGGACAGGCATCAGCGCGGCCCGGCCGGGCCGTCACGTCAGGCGCTCTTCTTGTTGTTGCCGTCGACTTCCTCGAACTCGGCGTCCACCACGCCATCGTCCGAACGCTGGTCGGCCGCTCCGTCGGCGCCGCCGGCATCGGCCTGCTGGTACATCGCCTCGCCCAGCTTCATGGCCGCCTGCAGGGTCGCCTGGGTCTTCTGCTGGATGTCGGCCACGTCGTCGCCGGCCAGCGCCGTCCGCAGCGCGGCGATCGCGGCTTCGACCGCCGACCGGTCTGCGGGCTGAAGCTTTTCGCCGAACTCGGCCAGCTGGCGCTCGGTGGTGTGGGCGGTCGCCTCACCATGGTTCCTGGCCTCGGCCAGTTCGCGCCGCTGCTTGTCGGCGCCGGCGTTCTCCTCGGCCTCGCGCACCATGCGCTGGATCTCGGCCTCCGACAGGCC